>USLE01000328.1 GCA_900555465.1 uncultured Butyricicoccus sp. | reverse complement strand
CAATTGTCATACCCATTTGTGTTTCCTTCGCTCCTTTATGTCCCCACGCGGCGCTTTCCGCACCGCGCCCCATCCGCCGCATGTGCAGGACGGGTTTGTTGCGGCTTCCACAGCCTTCTCCACGGCGCGCAGCACGCGCCGTGCCCAAAAACAAAACAGAAGTGGCCTTGCAGCGCAAAACCACTTCTATTTTACAACAGTTCTGTTTTTTTGAAAAGCCCTTTTCGCCTAGCTCTTTTCACAAATATTTTCGCCGATCTCCGCGGTGGCGAATGCGTTTTGCAGGGTCGTCCCCACATTGCCTGCAAGATACTCGTAATACGCCTGACTGCCGATCATGGCCGCGTTGTCCCCGCACAGCGAAAGCGGCGGCAGATACAGCCGGGTATGCGTGCGCTTTGCCATATCCTGCAGGGCCGCGCGCAGGAAGGAGTTTGCCGCCACGCCGCCCGCGCAGACCACGCGCTGCGCATGGGTCTCGCGCACCGCCATCTCGAGCCGCGGCACGAGCGTGTGCACGACCGCTGCGCAGAACGAGGCCGCAAGGCCGTTCCGGTCGATCTCCTCGCCCTTCTGCTCGGCGTTGTGCGCGAGGTTGATGACCGCGGTCTTGAGCCCGGAGAACGAAAAATCGAGCGGCGCATCCTTGATGTGCGAATCCGGCAGCTTGTAGCGTTTCGAGTCGCCGTCCTGCGCGAGCTTGTCGATCTTGGGTCCGCCCGGGTAGCCCACGCCGAGCACACGCGCGACCTTGTCGAACGCCTCGCCCGCCGCGTCGTCCCGCGTGCCGCCGAGGATCTCGAACGAGGTATAGTCGCGCACCATCACGATCTCGCTGTGCCCGCCGGACGCGATGAGCGTCAGAAACGGCGGCTTGAGGTCGGGATAGGCCAGATAGGTCGCCGCGATATGCCCGCGGATGTGGTGCACCGGGATAAACGGCTTGCGCAGCGCAAACGCCAGCGCCTTGCCGAAGTTCGCGCCGACGAGCAGCGCACCGATCAGGCCGGGCGCGCAGGTCGCCGCGACCGCGTCCACCTCGTGCTTGTCCATGTTTGCGTCCGCGAGCGCCTTTTCGCTCACGCGCACGACGGCTTCCATGTGCCGCCGCGACGCGATCTCAGGCACCACGCCGCCGTACAGCGCGTGGGTCTCGATCTGCGTATCCACCACGCTGGAAAGAATGGTCCGCCCGTCCTCGATGACGGCCGCCGCCGTCTCGTCGCAGGAGGACTCTATCGCTAAAATTCTCATTGCTTCACCTGTTATCTTTGTTTTGCAAAATATGGCGCGCGAGCGCCGCGTCGTCCTTATGGACATAGACACTGTATTCACGCGGGTACTGCACGCGGATGCCCATCACATCCTGCCGCTCGAGCAGGCGGTGGGTATTGTCCTGCACCTCCGTGCGGAACGCAATGCCCGCATGGCTGAGCGCCTGCTGCGCCTCGAAAAAATCCTGCTGCGCATTGGTCTCCCGATTCAACCGTGTGATCGTTGTACTGCCACCCTTTCTTCCGCATCACACAAATAGCCCCAGATAGTAGACTGCCCAAATCACCGCCGCCACAGGCAGCAAACGTGCGCCGCACGATCCCCAGCAAAGGTACCGCCCGCAAAATCGTCTCTATCCGGCCTTACCTACCGCATCGTGCCGTCCGAGATCTCCTTTTCCATGCACACACAGGTGTCGTCGTCCACAAAATCGCCGTAGTTCGGCACCAGCCGGTAGCCCTGCCTCTCATAAAACGCGATCGCCTCCGGCATATCCGCCCCGGACTCGAGCACCGCGCGGTGGCACCCGCTCGCGGCGGCATGCTGCTCAAGCGCGGCGACGATCTTGCCCGCGATCCCCTGCCGCCGGTAGGCCGGGCGGACATACATGCGCTTGATCTCCGCCGTGACCGGGTCATAGGCGCGCCAGCAGCCGCACGCCGCAGGTTTTCCCTCTATGTAGGCTACCACAGCGCAGGCCATGCCGTCAAGCGCGTGGTACTGCTTGTATTTTTCCGCGACCTCGCCCCAGCCCGCGCGGAAATACACATCCAACTCCGCGACCAGCGCCGCAAGGTCGGCGTCGGTCACATCGACAAATTTGAGTTCTGCCTCCGGTGCGCTGTCCAGCTCTTTTTCAAAGCACAGGCAGTTGTCCGCGCCCGCCGGGCTGCCGTAATACGGCATCACGCGGTAGCCCAGTTTGAGGTAGAGCGCCGCCGAATCCTTTGTCGTGCGCGCGGTCTCGAGGATCGCGTGCGTATAGCCGTGCTGCGCGGCGTCGCGCTCGACCGCGCCGATCACCGCGCTGGCGACGCCCTGCCGCCGGTATTCCGGCAGGACATAAATGCGCTTGACCTCCACGCTGCGCTCGTCGATCCGTTTCCAGCAGCCGCAGCCCGCGGGCTTTCCGTCGATATAGACGACCGCGCGGCAGCCGAACAGATGCGGGTCGTTGTATTTCGCGTACCGCTTATGTAC
>USLE01000327.1 GCA_900555465.1 uncultured Butyricicoccus sp. | reverse complement strand
ACTTTGACAAGAAGATCCTCGAGTCCGACCCGTTTGCCCGCCTCGACCAGCGCGGCGTCGGCAAGCTGATCCGCTTTGCCGTAGCGGAAGGCCGCCGCACCCGTCCGGACATCAAGCTGGGCATCTGCGGTGAGCACGGCGGCGACCTGTCCTCGGTCGAGTTCTGCCACAATGTCGGCCTGAACTACGTTTCCTGCTCGCCCTTCCGTGTGCCGATCGCCCGCCTCGCAGCGGCGCAGGCCCGCGTCAAGGAGCTTGGCAAGGCGTAAGCGTCCGATTGGAAGCGCTGAAAAATCCAATAGACAGCAAAATCCCCTGCACGGTATCCGTGCAGGGGATTTTTTCGCGGCGATCAGCCGAGGTGCAGGCTGTCCGCCCACTTTTTCAGCTGGGTTGTGGACGGGCGGCCGTTCAGCAGCTTGCAGGGGCGCCAGTCGACCGAATCCGGGCAGAGCGCGTGCAGGACCTGATCGGTCTTGCCTGCGCCGCTGCCGCCCGAGGTGCAGAACGGCACGATGGTCTTGCCCGAGAAGTCGTAGCTCTCCAGAAAGGTGTTGATGATCGTCGGCGCGACATACCACCAGATCGGGAAGCCGACAAAGACCGTGTCGTAGTCCGCCATATTTTCCACCTTGCCGGCGATCGCCGGACGGGAGTTCGGGTCTTTCATCTCGACCGTGCTGCGGCTGGACTGATCCATCCAGTTCAGGTCAGCGCGGGTGTACGGCTGCGCGGGGGTGATCTCATAGAGATCGCCGCCGACCGCGTCCGCCAGCGTCTGCGCCACCGACCTGGTCACGCCGCTGCAGGAGAAATAGGCCACTAACTTTTTGCTGCTCATAGGGAAGCCTCCTTGTCAATATCGTACTCTGCCTGTGCAGGGGATCGCTCTGTTATTACTGTACCACTTGGAGCGCGCTCCAAGTCAATACCCTTTCTGCGGGAATTTCCCGGTCTGGGCGCAGAAAAAAGCGCCTGCTGCTGCGCAGACGCTTTTTTGAGAAGAAAAGGTTTCAGTTTTCGCTGTTCGGGAAATCGAGCGGCAGGGGAGCGGGACGCTCGAAGGTGGTCTCCGGCTCGCAGAACACATGCTCATGCGCGGATTTGAGGATGCACTCCATGACTTCGAGCGAGTGCAGCGCCATGTCGCCCGAGGCACGCGGCGCGCGGTGGTTGTGCATCGCGTAAACCATGTCGACCAGACCGATGCCGCGGGGGTTTTCCTCGTGGCTGACCGAGTTGAACGGATGTGCGTTGGGCACGACCGTCCAGGGCGTCTCGACGTTTTCCGGACGGCGCTCCGGGTCGGCCCAGCGGTACTGCGCAGGCGTGCGCAGCAGCGTGTCGCCGCCGAACAGGTTGGGGCCGGAGATCGGGTCCTTTTCGTCGATCAGCACCGTGCCTTCGGTGCCGTACAGCTCCATGCGCGGCAGCTCGGAGTCCCAGACGTCAAAGCTGCAGGTCAGCGTCACAATAGAGCCGCAGGCAAATTCCAGAATCGCGTTGATGTGCGTATCCACATCGACCGGCAGCACCTGCCCCTTGCTCGGGCCGGAGGGGACGGTGCGGGTCTCGCCCGCCTTGGTGGTCATGGCGCAGACGCGCTTGACCGGGCCGAGCAGGCTGAGCAGCGCGGTCATGTAATACGGGCCCATGTCGTACAGCGGGCCGGCGCCGGGCTGGTAGAAGAATGAGGGCGCGGGATGGTGGAACTCATGGCCGTGGCCGACAAAGTACGCGCCGCCGCCCGTGATGCGGCCGAGCTTGCCGCTGTCGATCAGCTCGCGGATGTTCTGCAGGCGGCCGCCGAGGAAGGTGTCCGGCGCGCATCCGAGCAGCAGGCCCTTTTCCCTGGCGAGCGAGACCAGCTCCTTGCCCTGTTCATAGGTCATGGCGAGCGGCTTTTCCGTGTATACATGCTTGCCCGCCTTGAGCGCCGCGAGGTTGTATTCATAGTGCGCCTGCGGGGTGGTCAGGTTGAGGATGAGGTCGATATCCGGGTCGGCGATGACCTCCGCGCCCGAGGCATAGGCCTTGGGGATGCCGTGCTGCGCGGCTTTGCGCTGCGCCTTTTCCAGTCCGCGCGAGGCGCACGCCACGACCTCGACTGCATCGTATTTTTTCAGGTTATTGAGGTATACGTCGCTGATATCGCCGATACCGATGACGCCAATGCGAATTTTTTCCATAAAGCGGCAGCTCCTTTGCGGGCGGTGCGCATGGGCATCGCTCTGCTGTTCATTCAAATGTTTTGGTTTGTTTTGTGAGTAAATTAAAACATATAAAAACAGGAAAGTCAATAGAAAAAGCGCTGCAATTTGCAGCGCCTGTTTTGGTGATTTTCATGGGAGCGGCAGCACGGAATCGCGTTCGATCAGCTGCACCGAGATGGTGGACTTGACGACAACGTCGTCCGGGCTCTGGCAGAGCGCGAGCAGCCGGTCAACCGCGAGCTCGCCCAGCCGGGCGCGGTTGATG
>USLE01000326.1 GCA_900555465.1 uncultured Butyricicoccus sp. | reverse complement strand
GTATGTGGACAAATTTGTTTGCGGTCGCGGGCACCCGCGAACATCCCCCGGCGGGGATGATTCGCAATAGGGGGCGAAGTGCCCCCTCTTGTGCGCCTGTCGCGCGCAGCGACACCGTTCCTGCCCGTGAAGCGCGGGTGACCCCTGTCCGCCTTGTCAGAGTTGCCCTGCCTGCGGCCGCGCAGGCCGCGAATATGCAGGTAAGCGATATGCGTAAGGTCAATTCGCGTCAGCGCTGCCATCCCTCGGGCGCACATTGCGCCCCTGCGGAAAACCGCGCCATAGTATATTCTACATAGAGAAAGAAAGGTTTTGAAGCTATGCCCGGACTTGTTCTGGAAGGCGGCACGTTCCGCCCGGTGTTCTCCTGCGGCGTGATGGACGCGCTGCTGGACAACGATATCATGTTCGACTATGTGATCGGCGTTTCCGCCGGCATCACCTATGCGGTGTCCTACCTGTCCCGCCAGCGCGGGCGCAACATCGAGGTGCTGCGCCAGTACCGGCGCGACAAGCGCTACCTCGGCGCGCGCAACCTGCCGCGCGACCATTCGATCTTCGGCGTGGAGTTCGTGTTCTCCACCATCCCGAACGAGCTCGTGCCCTTTGACTGGGAGGCCTACCGGCAGTACAGCGGCCGCGTGCTGGTCGGCGTGACCAATGCCCGCACTGGGCAGGCGGAATATCTGGACGGGATGCAGCTTGACCGCTCCAGCACCATGCTGCGCGCCACCTGCGCGATCCCGATCTACTTCCCGTCGGTCGACATCGACGGTGAGACCTATTACGACGGCGGGCTGGCCGATCCCATCCCGATCATCAAGAGCCTGCACGACAGCAACAAAAAGAACCTGATCGTGCTGACCCAGCCCATCGATTACCGCAAGGAGATGAGCCGCGGCAGCACGCTCGCCGCGCGCGCCCTGCGCCGCAAATACCCCGAGCTGACCAGGACCATGCTCACCCGCCCCAAGCGGTATAACGACACGGTCTGCTTCTGCCACCAGCTCGAAAAAAAGCAGCCGCAGAACACCGTGCTGCTCCAGCCCACCGACCACCTCGAAAGTTTTGAAAAAGATGTAAAAAAACTTGAATGGGGCTACGAAATGGGGTATAATATGGCCTGCGCGCGTATGGACGACATCAAACGCCTGTTTGACTGATCCTGCGCGCCGAATACAGAAAAAAGCCCACGCACTGCCGTGGGTTTTTGTAAGGTTCAGGGCATTTCCTGATTTTCACAACCTGCGCCTCGGCGCAACCAAATGGAGAGGGGTATAAAAGAGACGATGCAAAACAAAAAAATCATTCAGGTAGAGGACAAGGTGCCGCCGCGCCTGCTGGTGCCGCTGTCCATCCAGCACATGTTCGCCATGTTCGGCGCATCCGTGCTCGTGCCGTTCATGCTGGGCATCAGCCCGGCGATCGTGCTGTTTATGAACGGCATCGGCACGCTGCTGTTCATCCTGATCACCAAGGGCAAGGCGCCGGCGTACCTGGGTTCGTCCTTCGCCTTCATCGCGCCGGCCACGCTGGTCATCGAGAACTGGGGCTATGAATACGCGCTCGGCGGCTTTGTGGTGGTCGGCGCGCTCGGCTGTGTGCTGGCGGCGGTCATCTACAAATGCGGCACCAAATGGATCAACGTCGTGCTGCCGCCCGCAGCGATGGGCCCGGTCGTGGCGCTGATCGGTCTGGAGCTGGCGGGCTCGGCCGCGTCCACCGGCCAGATCGTGGGCGACAATGTGACCACCGCGTCGGTCATCACCTTCTGCGTGACGCTCGGCGTGGCGGTGCTGGGCAGCGTGCTGTTCCGCAAGTTCCTGTCCGTCATCCCGATCCTGATCGCGATCATCTGCGGCTATGTCTGCGCGGTCATTACCGGTGTGATCACATCTGCGGATATCATGGCAGCCCTCAGCACGAACTTCATTTCCATACCGAATTTCCAGCTGCCCAAGTTTGATCTGGAAGCGATCCTGGTCATTCTGCCGGTCATTCTGGTCATCGCCAACGAGCACATCGGCCACCAGCTGGTCACCAGCAAGGTCGTCGGCCGCGACCTGCTCAAGGACCCGGGCCTGCACCGCTCGCTGTTCGCGGACAACTTCTCGACCATGCTGTCCGGCCTGATCGGCTCGGTGCCGACCACGACCTACGGCGAGAACATCGGCGTTATGGCAATCACCGGCGTGTACTCGGTGCGCGTCATCGGCGGCGCGGCAGTGCTTTCCATCATCTGCTCGTTCGTCGGCCCGCTTGCGGCGCTCATCCAGACCATCCCCGGCCCGGTCATCGGCGGCATCTCCTTCCTGCTGTACGGCATGATCGGCACCTCGGGCCTGCGTATTCTGGTGGACAATCAGGTGGATTACAGCAAGAACCGCAACATGGTGCTGACCTCGGTCATCTTTGTCGTCGGCCTGTCCGGCGTGACGCTGCCGACGATACTCCTTGTGTAGATCTCGGTGGTCGCCGTATCATT
>USLE01000325.1 GCA_900555465.1 uncultured Butyricicoccus sp. | reverse complement strand
CGGGCTGGACGCATCTGGCGTTCAAGGCGGGCACGCGCGAAAACGTGGACGCGCTGACCGAACGCCTGCGTGCGGACGGCTACGAGGTCACGAGCGGCCCGCGCGTGACCGGCGACGGCTACTACGAAAGCTGTGTGCTCGATCCGGACGGCAACACGATCGAGATCGTGGCATAAAGGAGAAACCATGAAACTGATTTCCTGGAATGTAAACGGCCTGCGCGCCTGCGTGGGAAAGGGATTTTTTGATTTTCTGGCGGCGGAGCAGCCGGACATGATGTGTTTGCAGGAGACCAAGCTCCAGCCGGAGCAGGCCCCGCAGATCGAAGGGTACCACGAATACTGGAACTCGGCGGAGAAAAAGGGATACTCGGGTGTGGCGCTGTTTTCCAAAACCGAGCCCAAAGCGGTCACCTACGGCCTCGGCATCGACGAGCACGACCACGAGGGCCGCGTGATCACCGCGGATTACGGCGAGTTCTATCTGGTGACGGTCTACACCCCCAACTCGCAGAATGAGCTGAAGCGCCTGGATTACCGCATGCACTGGGAGGACGACTTCCGCGCCTACCTGCAAAAGCTGGACGCGGAAAAACCGGTCATCGTGTGCGGCGATATGAACGTCGCGCACAAGGAGATCGACCTGAAAAACCCCAAGACCAACCGCCGCAACGCGGGCTTCACGGATGAGGAGCGGGAAAAGATGACCGCGCTGCTGGACGCGGGCTTTACCGATACCTTCCGCCATTTTTACCCGGATCTCGAGGGCGCGTATTCCTGGTGGAGCTACCGCTTCAAGGCGCGCGAGAAGAACGCGGGGTGGCGCATCGACTATTTCCTCGTGTCCAACCGCTTTACGGACCGCGTCAAGGATGCGCGCATTTTGAGCGATGTGTTCGGCTCGGACCACTGCCCGGTGCTGATCGAAGTGGAGTAAGCGCATGGAGCAGGAGAGAGAAAAGCCGTTTATCCAAGCTTTCCCGGGCTTCCCTTGGGAGCAGGAAGAGGAAGAAGGCGCGCCCGACCCGCTCGACCGCCCCGACCTCTGCGCGGATGCGCAGGACGAGCAGGAGCCGCACTGGACGCAGCCGGACATGCCGACCGAGCCCTGTCCGTGCTGCGGCGCGGACATCCCGGAAAACCCGTCCCCGGGCTATATCTGCCCGATGTGCTGGTGGGAGATCGATTACTTTACCGCGGACGAGGACGAGCCGAGCGACCAGAACCACGGCCTGTCGCTCGCGGAAGCGCGGCTGAACTTCCGCACGTTCGGCATCTGCGACCCCTGGCTGCGCCGCAAAGAGGACGAATAAAAAAGGTTACGGATCAAAAAATCCGTAACCTTTTTTGGTTTATGTATGGTTTTACCCGCCGAGCAGGCCGCACAGGGCGATCATACCGGGGATGGTGACGGCGGACAGGATGGTCGAAACCGCGACCGCGCGGGTGGAAAACAGGTAGTCAGTGCCGTATACCTGCGCGAACATCGAGCTGACCATCGCGACCGGCGCCGCGGCGCTGATAAGCATGGTGTTGCGCAGCGTGCTGTCGAGCGGGAGCAGCAGGAAGATCACCATTGTGATCAGCGGCATGACGATCAGGCGCAGCGCAGTGACATAATAGACCTGCCTGTCGCGGAAGCAGGAGCGCAGATCGCACTGGGCGAGGAAGGCGCCCAGGATGATCATGGCGACCGGCGTATTGAGCGAGGCCAGATAGGAAACGCAGGTCGCGGGGATGGCAGGCAGATCGAGCGGCGTGAGGAAAAAGATCAGGCCGATGACAACCGAGATCGTGCCGGGGTTGATGAGCGCATTGCGGATCTTCTGGCTGCGGCTGGTCTCGTGCGAAAGCTGGGTGATGCCGTAGCTCCACAGCAGCACATTGTTGACCGCAATGAAGGCCGAGCCGAGGAACAGGCCGTGCGAGCCGTAGAGCGCGTCCAGCAGCGGCAGCGCCATGAAGCCGCAGTTGGTGAACACGACGCACATGCGCTTGTCTGCAAAGTTTTTGTGCGGCCCGTCCGCGCGGAACAGGATGTGGCTGACCACGATCGACAGCCCCATCGCCAAAAAGGCGCAGCCCGCGGAGATGATCAGCTCGGTGCCGAGCGCGGGGTCGAATTCGCGCTGGAAAGAGTCGATGATGACGCTGGGGGCGACGATGCGCGTCAGCACGAGCGAGAGCTGGCCCGCGCCGTCGTTATTTAAGTATTTGAGGCGGAAGCAGACATAGCCCACCGCCATGAGCAGGAACATGACCAGGATCTGGGAGACAAGGATCTGTATATTCTCGAGCAAAAAAACCCCTCCAGTTTTCAACCATTTTATCATAGAACAGCAGACAAGTGTTTGTCAATGCAAAAGGCATGTTTTCACGGCTGCGGACATAGGATAAGGGCGAAAGGGTGGATGGCTGTGAAAAAAACGATCTGCGCCGCTGTGCTCAGCGGGCTGCTGCTGACGCAGGCAGCCGCGCTGCCGGAAATG
>USLE01000324.1 GCA_900555465.1 uncultured Butyricicoccus sp. | reverse complement strand
GGGGGAACCTCAGGTTCCCCCTCCTCTTGTGCGCAGTGTGGCCGCGCAGGCCACATTCCCACCCGTGAAGTACGAGCACACCTTCGCCCTGTCAGGCGAACACCTCCGGGCGCGCAGTGCGCGCCCCTACAAGGTAGCGCGCCGAGTCGTCGCGCCCTACGAAATTGCGCGGCAATTCACCTTCTCACGCCCTACGGAATATGGACGACACGCCGCGCAGGCCGCGAATATCCAGTTATGTAACAGCACATGCACAAATCCGCGTCAGCGACACAAAAAAGGCTCCGGAACCAATGTTCCGAAGCCTTTTTCTTTTAAGCCTTATGCTGGGCGGAACCACGCCGGCACCGTATTCTCCAGCAGGTCGAGATCGCGGAACACCGCTGCCGCGGCGCGCTCGTACTCGTCCGCGGTGCGGGATTTTTTGAGCGCCTTGCCGTGCTTTTCGCTGTCCGCGAACAGGTTCAGATGATAAAACCAGATCTCCTTCATGCGCAGCATGGCGATGCGGCGGTCGCCGAAGGCTTCGCAGTAGCGCTCGTACAGTGCGTTGTGAAAAGCCTCAAGCGTCTTTTTGTCCGCACGCGCGCCGCCCGTCAGCCGGGTGACGAGCGACGGGTCGGCGATCAGCCCACGGCCGATCATCACCGCCTGCACGGCGGGATACCGCTCCCCTACCGCCTGCGCGCCCGCTTCGCTGACGATATCGCCGTTGTAGCACACCGGCATCCGGCAGCGCGACAGCGCCGCGGCAAAATCCGCCTCGCGTACCTGCCCCTTGTAGAAATCCTGCCGCACGCGCGGGTGGATGGTCAGCTCCGCGATGGGATAGCGGTTGTAGATGTCGAGCAGCGGCGCAAATTCCGCCGGGTCCTGCATCCCCAGCCGGGTCTTGACCGAGACCGCGCCCGTGCACGCGGAAAACACCGCGTCCAGAAAGCGGTCCAGCGCCTCCGGGTCGCGCAGGAAGCCCGCGCCCTTGCCCTTGGCGGTCACCGTGCCGGACGGGCAGCCGAGGTTCAGGTTGACCTCGCCGTAGCCCATGCCGAACAGCGCGTTCGCCGCCCAGATAAAGTCCGCGGCGGATTTGGTCAGCAGCTGCGGCACCGCCGGCACGCCCCGGTTCACCTCGGGCGCGACATCGCGCTTCTGCCGCGGGGTCAGGCGCTCGTTCGTGGTCGGCGTGATGAAGGGCATGAAGTATTTGTCAATCCCCGGGAAATACTCGTGGTGCGTGCGGCGGTAGACCGCGCCGGTCACGCCCTCCATCGGGGCAAAATAATAGTGCATGAAAACAACCTCATTCATTGGGATCGGCATCCATTATAGCGGAATTTGTGCTGCCGTGCAAGAGCGCTCCGCCCGCGGCGCGAAAAAGGGGCAGGCCGCCGGCCCGCCCCTCTGTTGTCTCTGCGGTTTTACTCCCATTCCTCGGGCAGGCTGCGCCCGTATTCGGCCAGCGCCTCGCGGATATCGCCCCACGAGAAGCCGCGCCGCTGCAGCGCCGCGACCGCCTTGTCGATCTCCTTTTTGTCGGACACGTCACCGCGCAGGCGCTTGTCCAGCAGGGCGTGCAGCTGCGCCCGGTCGGGCGAAAAGGACTGCATTGCCGCTTCCGCGGTCTCGCGGTCCACCCCGCGGCGCCCCAGCTCCTGCCGGATGCGCATTGCGCCGTATCCCTTGCGCGTATACCCGCGCACCACGCTCTCCGCGTAGGACGCGTCGTCCAGCAGCCTGCGCTCGGTCAGCCACGCGAGCGCATAATCCGCCGCTTCCTCGTCGTGGCCCTTGCCCAGCAGCTTGTCCCGCAGCATCTTCGCGCTCAGCGCGCGGTAGGACAGCTGCTTTGCCGCCGCGTCGAGCGCCGCGCGGTATTTATCCTCGCTCATTCTTCGTCGAGGTCGTCAAAATCGTCCGCGTCGATCGAGACCGCCTTGGCAGAGCTCACCTTGGGCGCCGCGGGCTTGGCCGCCGGCTGCGCGGCAGGCTTCGCTGCGCTCTGGTGCGCCTTGCTTCTCTCCTCCGCGACCTTTTCCATGATCTGCTTCTGCACGTCGTCCGCAATATCCGGATGATCCTTGAAATACTGCTTGGCAGCGTCGCGGCCCTGGCCGAGGCGGGTCTCGCCCATCGAGAACCACGCGCCCGACTTGTTGACAATGCCGTATTTGACGCCGAGGTCGACCAGCTCGCTCGTGCGCGAGATGCCCTCGCCGTACATGATATCGAACTCGGCCTCCTTGAACGGGGGCGCGACCTTGTTCTTGACCACCTTGACGCGGGTGTGGCTGCCGATCATCTCGGTGCCGTTCTTGAGGTGCTCCATGCGGCGCACGTCAAGACGCACGGAGGCATAGAACTTGAGCGCACGGCCGCCGGTCGTGACCTCGGGGCTGCCGTAGATGACGCCGACCTTTTCGCGCAGCTGGTTGATGAAGATCGCCACGCAGTTGGACTTTGCGATCGAACCGGCCAGCTTGCGCATGGCCTGGCTCATCATG
>USLE01000323.1 GCA_900555465.1 uncultured Butyricicoccus sp. | reverse complement strand
CTCGATGCGGCGGATGTTGAGCCGGCCGTTGTCATATGTCAGCGTCGAGGTGCCGACCTTGACGACAATGCGGCGCACCTCGTTGATATTCAGCATAGGGACCTCCAACCAGTACGAAGGGCGCGCTGCCGCGGCGGCAGGGCAAACCCTTCCTATTGTAATGTGGTTCTATTTTAGCACAGTGCGCGGCGGGGTACAAGGGAAACAAAAATCTTTTACAATTTGAAACCGGGCGTCTGTTTGCCCAAAATACATGCGGCGCACGCGCCAGATTTGCACATATTTTTTGTTCCAAAAGGTCGTTTGTTGTGGTATACTATATTTTATCGAAATATGCCTTTTGAACGATTTTATGCGAAAGGAAGGGATTTGTCATGGCAAACCGCGTGACCATCCAGATCGCAGGGCAGCATTATACCATGCTGGCCGATGAAAGCGTAGAATATATGAACGAAGTCGCAGAACTCGCGCAGCAGACCATTGCGCAGTGCGGCGGCTCGGCGTCGTTTGCCTCGACGCGCGCGCTCGCGCTGGCGACCGTCAACCTTGCGGACGAATATATCAAGGCCAAAACCGCGGCCGAGGCGGCCGAGGGCAAGTGCCGTGCGCTTGAGGCGGAGAACACCGCCCTGCGCCAGCAGGTCAACCGCAATAATGCGCATCATCCCGGGAACCGCCGCAAATGAGCAATAAGATAGAACTTCTGGCCCCCGCCGGCTCGCCGGAGGGGGTGCGCGCCGCCGTGCAGTCGGGCGCGGGCGCGGTATACATGGGCTTCGGCACGTTCAACGCGCGCCGCAACGCGCAGGGCTTTTCGCCGGACGAGATGGCGGAGGCCATTGCCTACTGCCGGGCGCGCGGCGTCAAGACCAACATCACGCTCAACATCCTCGCGGGCGACCGCGAGCTGGACGCGGCGCTGCGGGACGCGAAATTCCTGTATGAGGCGGGCGCGGACGCGCTGATCATTCAGGACCTCGGGCTTGCGCGGCTGATCCATGCGCACGCGCCGGACTTTGCGCTGCATGCCTCCACGCAGATGACCATCCACACGCTGGACGGCGCGCGCGAGGCGCGCGACATCGGCTTTTCCCGCGTGGTGCTCAGCCGCGAGTGCACGCGCGACGAGGTGCGCCTGATCACGGAGCAGGCGGGCGTGGAGACCGAGGTGTTCGTCCACGGTGCGCTGTGCATGTGCTACTCCGGGCAGTGCTACCTGTCCGCGGTGATCGGCCAGCGCTCGGGCAACCGCGGCCTGTGCGCGCAGCCCTGCCGCCTGCCGTACAACGGCGGCTACCCGCTCTCGCTCAAGGATCTGGCGCTTGCGGGTCATATCGCGGAGCTGGCTGAACTCGGCGTGTCCTCGCTCAAGATCGAGGGGCGCATGAAGCGGCCGGAATACACCGCGATTGTGACCAAAATCTATGCCGACCTGTTGCGCGAGCGGCGGAACCCCACGCCCGAGGAGCGTGACACCCTGCGCCGCGTGTTCTCGCGCGACGGGTTTACGGACGGGTATTACACCGGCAAAACGGGCGATAAGATGTTCGGCACCAAGACCGATATCCCGCTGCACGAGGTGCAGGCGCTGTACGACGAGGCGGCGCACCGCTTCGAGCCCGGCAGGGAAGCGCCGCTCGTGCCGGTTTCCATGTGCTTTACCGCGCGAAAAGACACCGGCGCGGTGTTCAGCGCGGATGGGGTTTCCGCGATGGCGCCGGTCGAGCAGGCGAAAAACCGCCCGACCACACCCGAAATGGTGGAAAAATCGCTCCGCAAGACGGGCGGCACCCCGTTTTATGTCAAAAACCTGCGCATCGAGCTGGAGGACGGCCTTGTCGTGCCCGCCTCCGTGATGAACGGCATGCGGCGCGATGCGCTCGCCCTGCTGCTCGCCAAACGCGGCACGCCCCCGTCCCGCGACTGGATGGAGGGGCCGCTGCTCGATCGGGATGCGGAAAACGCCCCGCGCGAGGGCTTTCTGGGCTTTACCGCGTCCGTGCGCACCCGCGCACAGGCGGACGCGCTGCGCGGCATCGGGCTGGAGACCGTGTACGCGCCGCTCGAGGTCGCGGCGCAGACCGGCCTGCCGGTCATCCTGCCGCGCGTGTTTTCGGACAATGAGCAGCCCGAGGTCGAGATGCTGCTGGGCGAGGCCATGAGCCGCGGCGCGAAGACCGTGCTCGCGGGCAACATCGGCCACATCGCGCTCGCGCGGCGGCTGGGCTTTGCCGTGCGCGGCGATTTCGGCCTCAACGCCTACAACAGCAAGACCCTGCACGCGCTCGCCGAGATGGGCGTGCAGCGGCAGACGCTGTCGTTCGAGGCCCGGCTCGCGCAGGTGCGCGACATGAAGGGGCCGCTCGAGACCGAGTTGATCGTCTATGGCCACCTGCCGCTGATGATTTTTGAAAACTGCGCGATCCGCCGGCAGCACGGCGGCAAATGCAGCTGTGAGGACGGCGTCACCTATTTGACCGACCGGCGCGGCGAGCGCTTTGCG
>USLE01000322.1 GCA_900555465.1 uncultured Butyricicoccus sp. | reverse complement strand
GAGTCGTCTTGTATAAAAACTGTGATACATGCTCCCAGTTTTTATGAAAATTGCAGTTTACCGCAATTTTCTATTTGATACGCGCTGCGCGCGAAAAACTTTTTAAACAAGCTAAAGCGTGCCCCGATTACAGGGCACGCTTTTGTTATGTATTCCGGTGTGCAGGGACGGTTTACCGGTCCTCCAGATTGATATATTCCGCGTTTTTCGCCAGCGGCTTGTAGGCCGGGCGGATGATCTTGCCGCCGGTGGTGACCTCCTCCAGCCGGTGCGCCATCCAGCCGACGATGCGCGCAGTCGCGAACAGCGGGGTGTACAGCGACTTGGGCAGGCCGAGCATCTTGTAGACAAAACCCGAGTACATATCCACATTGGCGCACATCGGCTTGTCGATGCCCTTTTTCTCGTGGAAGATCGCGGGCGTGAGCTTTTCGACCAGCTCGATCAGGTCCATTTCCTCGGAAAAGCCCTTCTTTTCCGCCAACGGGCGCGCCGCACGCTTGAGCGCCACCGCACGCGGGTCGCTCAGGGTGTAGATCGCGTGGCCCATGCCATAGATCAGGCCCGAGCCGTCGCCGGCCTCGCCGTCCAGAATTTTGCGCAGGTAGGCCGCGACCTCGTCCTCGTCCTTCCAGTCGCTGATGTTCTGCTTGATCTCGTCGAACTGGCGCACCACGCGCAGGTTCGCGCCGCCGTGCCGCCGGGCCCTTGAGCGACGAGACCGCCGCCGCGATCGCGGAATAGGTATCCGTGCCGAGGAGGAGGTGACGCGCACGGTGAACGACGAGTTGTTGCCGCCGCCGTGCTCGGCGTGCAGGATCAGGCAGCGGTCGAGCAGCTTGGCCTCGTCATCCGAATACTTGCCGTCCGGCCGCACCAGATGCAGGATGTTCTCCGCCGTCGAACGGGCGGGGTCGGGCACATGCAGGAACATGGAATCCCCGTCGAAATAACGCCGCTTGGCCTGATAGGCGTGCGAAATGATGACCGGGAACTTGGCCATCAGGCTGATGCCCTGCCGCATGATGTTCTCAACCGTGGTCTCATCCGGGTTTGCGTCATAGGAGTAAAGCGCGAGCGTCGCGCCCGCGAGCTTGTTCATAATGTCCCGGCTGGGCGCGCGCATGATCATATCCTCGGTGAAATTATCCGGCAGCGCGCGCTCGAGGCCGATCGTGTGCTGGAATTCCTCGAGCTGCCGGCGGTTGGGCAGCGCGCCGCACATCAGCAGATAGCCCACTTCCTCAAAGCCGAAGCGGTTTTCCTGCTCCAGACCGTGAATCAGATCGTATACGTTATAGCCGCGGTAGGTCAGGCGGCCTTCGATCGGCTCGCGCTCGCCCTCGTTGAGGATGTAGCCGTGTACGTTGCCCAGACGGCTCGCGCCGACCAGCACGCCGGTGCCGTCCGCATTGCGCAGGCCGCGCTTGATGCGGTAGCGGGTATACAGGTTGGGCGGGATCTGGTTGTTTAATCGGAAGCTCTCGCTGAGCTCGTGCAAAAGCTCTTCTTTTACAAAATCAGGCTGAATCGTCATCCGGCCCTCCCCTTTCTTTCTCTCCGTTTTTATATATGAATATATTTTACCGCAATCCTGCATGCTTGTCAAATCGTCTCCCTTGTGTAACCCTACAAAAAGCGCTTTTTCACAACTTTTCAACTTGTTTACTATGCTTGTACGCAAGTTCTGTTGTGCGAATGTGCAAACGATTTTTCGCTTTGCCATGCAAAAGCCCGATGCCCCGCCGGGCATGTCCATATAGAAGCGGAAAACAGAAGAAAAAGCAGGATATCTCTGTCCATAATGTGCATACATTCGTCTTTTCCATGCGGATTTTTGGTCTATTTTCCTGTAGTAAATCGGTGTCGCGTATATTATAATGAATATTGCATTCCTATCAGAAGGAAGAGCACGCTGATTATTGAAAGGCAGGTAACTATCACTATGGCAGACAATCGTATTTACAATTTCTCCGCTGGCCCGTCCATGCTTCCGGTCCCCGTCCTCGAGCGATGTGCGTCCGAAATGCTGAACTACAAGGGCTCCGGCATGTCCGTCATGGAGATGAGTCACCGCTCCAAGGTATATGACGGCATCATCAAGGAGACCGAGGCGGCTATGCGCCGCGTGCTCTCCATCCCGGAGAACTACAAGGTCCTGTTCCTCCAGGGCGGCGCGACGACCCAGTTCGCGGCCATCCCGATGAACCTGATGAAGACCGGCAAGGCGGACTACGCGATCACCGGCAACTTTGCAAACAACGCTTACAAGGAAGCCGTCAAGTTCGGCGACATCCATGTCGCCTTCTCCTCCAAGGAGGGCAACTTTGACCGCGTGCCGACCCAGGCTGAGCTGGACATCCGTCCGGACGCGGATTACTTCTACATCTGCGCGAACAACACCATCTACGGCACCGAGTACCAGTACGACCCCGAGACCCCGGCCGGCGTGCCGCTGGTTGCGGATATGTCGTCCAATATTCTCTCCAAGCCGGTTGACGTAT
>USLE01000321.1 GCA_900555465.1 uncultured Butyricicoccus sp. | reverse complement strand
CTCGACCGTCTTTTTCGGGCTGACCACGGGCGCGAGCTTGTGCTTGCCGAAGAACATGCCCGCGAACAGCGCGCAGGTATCCGCGCCCCACGCCGCGAGCAGCGGCAGCAGCACGATGAACTGTCCGATCTGGAGATCCGTGTCCCCGATCGGGAGGAAATCCATCTGGAAGATGCGCACCAGACTGAGCATCAGGTACGGCACGATGAGCGCGCCGAAAAAGCCCCACGACACCTGCGAGACATTCATGCTGTCGTGGAATTTCAGCTCGACCGCAAACGAGCCGACCAGCAGCACAAAGATCAGGCCCTGCACCACGTCCTGCAGATCGAGCGGCAGCACGGAAAAATGCCCGACCGCCAGCCCCACCGAAACCAGCAGGCACAGCAGCAGCTCGAGCCGGTTATGCACCAGCCTGGTCGCGCCGAGCACCTCATAGGTCGCAAACAGGCACAGCAGCGCCACCGCGATCTCCAGCACAATGGGCGGGAACACATACAGCGCGAGCAGCACCGCAACAAAGCCGATCACACCGAACAACACTCTTGCTTTCATATCTTCACACCCCGATTTTCGGACTATACGCCGCCAAACCGGCGGTTTCTTTTATTAAATGCGTCGATCGCCGCATCCATGTCGGCGGTCTTGAAATCCGGCCACAAAATGTCGGTAAAATAATATTCCGCGTAGGCCGACTGCCACAGCAGGAAGTTGGACGTTCGGATCTCGCCGGACGGCCGGATGATCAGATCCGGGTCGGGCATATGCGCGGTGTACAGGTGCGCGCCGATGGTCTCCTCGGTGATCTCCTCCGGCGCGAGCGTGCCGCTTTTGACCTCCTGCGCGATCGCGCGGACCGCATTCTTGATCTCATCCCGTCCGCCGTAGTTGATGCACAGCGATGCGGTCGCGGCGTCCGGCCCGAGCCGGTCCGCGATCTCGTCCACCTCGCGGCTCTGCGCGCGGATGTCGTCCGGCAGGGGCGTCAGGTCGCCCAGCACACGCACCGCCACGCCGCGCTGGAACATGGTCTCCGCCGCCTCTTTGAGATAGCTGCGGAACAGGTTCATCAGCGCGTCCACTTCCTCCTGCGGGCGCTTCCAGTTCTCGGTCGAAAAGGCATAGACCGTAAAATACTGCACGCCGATGTCCTTGCAGTACGTCGCAATCGTGCGGAAGGTCTCCGCGCCGACCTTGTGTCCCGCCTGCCGGGGCAGGCCTCGCTTTTTCGCCCAGCGGCCGTTGCCGTCCATGATGACCGCGATGTGCCGCGGCACCGGGCGGTCCGCCGCCGGCGTATTTTTCTTTTTTCGTGTAAACAGACCCAAACTGCTTCCCCCATGCAAAGGGGCGGCGATCCCGCCGCCCCCCAATCTTTTTTACTGTAACGGGAACTATTGTTTCTCCGTCCGCAGGCGAATCGCGCCTGTGGCGCGACCGTCCAATCCGGAAACGGGCACTTACCGCAGATGCCGCAGCATCTGCGATCCAATCCCCTATAAAAGCCCAGCTCTGCCGGGCTTTTATTCCCCTGCTTCGGGACACGTGTCTCGAACCGCCCTTGCCGTGCAAGGGCGAGGGGGTTATCGAAAAAAGTTTCTCCGGAACTTTTTTCGTATCTAAGGGGGACAGCGTCCCCCTTAGACCTGTTTATACTTCTGCCAATTCCTTGGACTTCTTCGCGACCATCTCGTCGATCAGCTTAACGTACTTGTCGGTCAGCTTCTGCATCTTCTCTTCGCCGTCGTGCAGCTCGTCCTCGGTCATCTCGCTCTTTTTCTGCGCAGCCTTGAACTTGTCGATCGCGTCGCGGCGGATGTTGCGCAGCGCGACCTTGGCCTCCTCGCCGGTCTTGGATACGCCCTTGATCAGCTCCTTGCGGCGCTCCTCGGTCAGCGGCGGGAAGTTCAGGCGGATCTGCTTGCCGTCGTTCTGCGGGTTGATGCCCAGATCGGATACCTGGATCGCCTTCTCGATCGCCTTGAGGATCGAGCCGTCCCACGGCTGGATGGACAGCGAGCGCGGGTCGGGCGTCGAGATCGCCGCCACCTGATTAAGCGGCGTCGGCGCGCCGTAGTACTCGACCGTGATCTTATCCAGCACCGCCGGGTTGGCGCGGCCCGCGCGGACCGCCGCCAGTTCCTTGCTGAGCACGTCGAGCGTCTTTTTCATTTTCTCTTCGTAAGCGTTGAGCTGAGCTTTCATTTATTTTTCCTCCTCTACTATCGTGCCGATCTTTTCACCGCATACGGCGCGATAAATATTCTCCGGGTCGGACAGGGCGAACACCAGGATCGGGATATGGTTATCCATCGACAGCGAGGTCGCGGTCGTATCCATAACGCCGAGCCCCTGGTTGAGCACGTCCATATAAGTAAGATGGTCGTACTTCTTTGCATCCGGGTTCTTTGCCGGGTCGGAATCGTATACGCCGTCCACGTTCTTGGCCAGCAGGATGACCTCTGCGCCGATCTCCGCCGCGCGCCGCACAGCCGCCGTATCCGTCGAGAAGAAC
>USLE01000320.1 GCA_900555465.1 uncultured Butyricicoccus sp. | reverse complement strand
GCAGTGGTGAGCATCCCGATCCTGTGGAATTTCATTCTGGATGATTACCAGAAAACCCGTATCCTCGTGCTGTTCGATCCCTCGATCGACCCGGAGACCTCCCGCCAGGCGACTTATGGTAAAATCGCCATCGGCTCAGGGCAGATGGACGGGCAGGGATTGACCCACGGCACGATGACGCAGATGCAGCTTGTGCCGGAAAACCACACCGACTACATCTTTTCGGTCGCGGGCGAGGAGCTGGGCTTTATCGGCTGTATGCTGATCATCGGCCTGCTGGTGCTGCTGATCGCGCGCATATTTTACGTCTCCTATCGCGCCTCGACGACGTTTTCCTCGCTGCTGGCGGTAGGCGTGGGCGGTATGTTCATGTTCCAGGTGTTCATGAACATCTTCATGAACATCGGTCTGCTGCCGGTCATGGGCCTGACGCTGCCGTTCTTCTCCTACGGCGGCACTTCGGTGCTGACCATGTACGCCGCGCTCGGCATCGTGGCGGGCGTGCGCATGAGGGAAAAGCCATCGTGGCTGCAATAACAGCAGTATAGGGGGGATCCGATCCCCCCTATATACGAGGGGCGGTTCCGAAGAAACCACCCCTCGTTACCCACGGACGCCGCCCAGGGCGGCTGGGTCGGGGTATCCCCACACCCGGCAAAGCTGGGCGTGGGGATGCAAACGGCGGGCCGTTTGCGGATTTTATGCCGCCGCGAAGCGGCGGGACAGGAAAGGATGCTGTAGCATGGACAGAAACAAGGCTTGGGAGCTTCTTTGCAAGTACAACAAGGAGCCGTTCCACCTGCGCCACGCGCTGACGGTCGAAGGCGTGATGCGGCATTTCGCGGCGCAGCGCGGCGAGGACGCGGATTTCTGGGGCGTCGCCGGCCTGCTGCACGATATCGACTTTGAGATGTGGCCCGAGGAGCATTGTAAAAAAGCGCCCGAGCTGCTGCGCGAGGGCGGCGCGGACGAGACGACCATTCACGCGGTGTGCAGCCACGGCTGGGGCGAATGCTCGGATGTGGAGCCGACGCACGAGATGGAGAAGCTGCTGTTTGCTGCGGACGAGCTGACCGGACTGATCTGGTCGGCGTCGCTCATGCGCCCGTCCAAAAGCGTGCAGGATATGGAGCTCAAGAGCCTGAAGAAAAAGTTCAAGGACAAGAAGTTCGCCGCGGGCTGCTCGCGTGAGATCATCCTCAAAGGCGCGGAGCTGTGCGGGCTGACGCTCGAAGAGCTGATGCAGCAGACGCTGGACGCGATGCGCGAAACCGAGGACGCAGTAAACGCCCGGATGGAACAGCTCGAAGCATAACCAAACATAAAAAGCCGCCCGGCCGGGCGGCTTTTTATGTTTCAAAAATTATCTCCTGCGGCGGCGCTGGTAATTGGTGTTGCGGTAGCGCGTGCGCATTTTTTTGCGCTGGTTGCGGCGGCGCATCCCGCCGAACGTCAGGTTGAACAGGATGTACAGCACAACGAATACCGCGAGCACGATCAGGATCACCTTGAACACCGTGCTCTGGAAGAAGTTGCTCAGCAGATCGGCGTAATACAGCACCGTGCTCCGCTCCACGTCGCTCAGCGCGACCAGCTCGACCGTGCCGTAGGTGGTGCCGTTGTAGGAATAGGTCGCGCTGCCGATCACGTCGCCCGCCTTGATGGGCGCGTTTACGCTCTCGGGGGCGGTGATCTGCGGCTCGCCCAGATCCTCCACATCCAGATCGGCGGGGAGCAGCGAAACAAGGTCGTTTTTGACCGTCAGCACAAGCTGGTCGGTATCGGTGGACAGGCGCACATTGACAGAGCCGACCGTATCGCCCTGCCTAGCGAGCGTTTTGGAGGTAAAGGACTGGAAACCCCACTCGAACAGCGCTTTGGTATCTGTGAAGCTCGCGGGGATGTTGCTGTATTCGAGCGAAGAGCTGTCGCATCCCATGACGACCGAGTACAGCTTGGCGTCGCCGTATTCCGCATAGCCGACAAAGCAGTTGCCCGCCTGCGAGGTGTTGCCGGTTTTGATGCCCTTGCAGTATGCGTATGCCCACGGCTGATAGGAGCTGAAGATCAGCTGGTTGGTGGTCAGGACTTTGCGCTCTTCCTGCATGTTGGTCTTGGACATGTTCCACTGCACCGTGTCGGCAATATCCGCAAAGGTCTCGTCCTGCATGGCGGCGTAGGCGATCTTGTACAGGTCGCGCGCGGTGGTATAGTGGTTATCGTCATGCAGGCCGCAGGGGTTTACAAAATGCGTGCCTGTGCAGCCGAGCTCCTCAGCGCGCTTGTTCATCATGTCCACAAATGCTTCGTAGCTGCCGGCGACGTGCCGCGCGAGCATGTAAGCGGCTTCATTGCCCGAGGGCAGCATGAGGCCGTAGAGCAGGTCCTCGACCGTGACGGTCTCACCCTCTTTGATGCCGGCGCTCGAGCTGTCCGCCTCGAGGGTTTCAAAGTCGGAGGCCTGCGCGGTGACGGTCTCGTTCAGATCGGCGACGTTTTCCAGCACGAGCAGCGCGGTCATGATC
>USLE01000319.1 GCA_900555465.1 uncultured Butyricicoccus sp. | reverse complement strand
GCATCGCGGCCTATCTGATCGACCCGACCCAGTCGGGCTACGACCTGCCGCGCGTGGCACTCGCGTACTGCAACACCGAGCTGCCTGCGCTCGATCTGGACGACCCGGCGGCGGTCTCGCCGCTCGGCGGGCAGGAGCAGGCGATGGAGGCCTGCGCGCAGCATGTGAGCGCGGTGCGCGCGATCTACACTGAGGCTGCGGACAAGATCGAGCAGCTCGGCATGCGCAAGTTGTATTACGAGATCGAGCTGCCACTCCTGCGCATCCTTGCGGAGATGGAGGTTGCGGGCTGTGCGGTCGCGCCGGATGAGCTGCGCGCCTTTGGCGACAAGCTGGACGCGCGCATCGAGGTGCTGGTCGGCCAGATCTACGAGGACGCGGGCGGCGAGTTCAACATCAACTCCACCCGCCAGCTGGGCGAGGTGCTGTTTGACAAGCTCGGCCTGCCGGCGCAGAAAAAGACCAAGACCGGGTATTCGACCAATGTGGACGTGCTGGAAAAGCTCGCGGACAAGCATCCGATCATCCCGGCGATTCTGGAATACCGCCAGCTGACCAAGCTCAAGAGCACCTATGTCGAGGGGCTTTTAAAGGTCATCAGCCCGAAGGACGGGCGCATCCACACCCACTTCCAGCAGACCGTGACCGCGACCGGCCGTCTGTCCTCGACCGACCCGAATTTGCAGAACATCCCGGTGCGCACCGAGCTCGGGCGCGAGCTGCGCCGCATGTTCGTTGCGCCGGATGACGACCATGTGCTGATCGACGCGGACTATTCGCAGATCGAGCTGCGCGTGCTCGCGCACATCTCGCAGGACGAGCACATGATCGAGGCGTTCCGCAGCGGAAAGGATATCCATGCCGCGACCGCGGCCAAGGTATACCATGTGCCGCTCGAGGAGGTCACGCCGCAGATGCGCTCCTCGTGCAAGGCGGTCAACTTCGGCATTGTGTACGGCATTTCGGACTTCTCGCTCGCGCAGGATATCGGCGTGACGCGCAAGGAGGCGGGCGAGTTCATCCGCACCTACCTTGCGACCTATCCGGGCGTAGCGAAGTATATGGACGACATCAAGGAGAGCGCCAGGGAAAACGGCTATGTGACCACGCTGTTCGGCCGCCGCCGCGCGCTGCCTGAGCTGCAGAGCCGCAACTTCAACATTCGCTCGTTCGGCGAGCGCGTGGCGATGAACACGCCCATTCAGGGCACGGCGGCGGATATCATCAAGATCGCGATGGTGCGCGTGCGCGACCGCCTGCGGCGCGAGGGGATGGAAAGCCGTCTGATTCTGCAGGTGCACGACGAGCTCATTCTCGAAGCGCCGAGATCCGAGCAGGAAGAAGCCGTGCGCCTGCTCAAGGAGGAAATGGAGGCTGCGTTCCGGATGGATGCGCCGCTTGTGGCTGAGGCCAAGGCGGGGCGGAGCTGGTACGAGACAAAATAAAATGATTCGTTTGTAAGGCGCGGTGAGCCTTACAAACGAGAAGGGACGCACCGCGCGGGGCGCGGATGCGTCCCAGACTGCGAAAAGTTCCGGCAAGCGAAACTTTTCTTCGTACTTGTATAAAAAGTCCGGCAAAGCTGGACTTTTTATGACCATTGCGGACAAGCCGCAATGGTCTGTCAAATGCGCGCCTGATGGCTCGGTACAGCGTGGTATTTTCAAGGAGAATGATAGATGGATAAGATCATTTTTATCTGCACGGGGAACACCTGTCGGTCGCCGATGGCCGAGGGCCTGTTCCGCGCGCACGGCGGGGAGGAGAAAACCGGCCTGACGGCGGCGTCCGCCGGGCTGTTCGCGCAGGACGGCATGCCCGCCTCGCAGAACGCTGTCACGGCGGCGGCCGAGCGGGGCGCGGACATCACTGCGCACCGCTCGCGCATGCTCACGCCCGAACTGGCGCACGAGGCGCGCTATCTGGTCTGCATGACCGGCGCGCACTATGACCGCCTGTGCGAGATGTTCCCGGACTGCGCGGACAAGGTGTTCACCCTGACCCAGCGGGATATTTCCGACCCGTTCGGCGGCGATCTCGAGACCTACCGCCGCGCGGCGGCGGAGATCGACGCGGGCGTGCGCAGCATTATCGAGAGGCTTTCCCAATGACGGTTGTACCGATGGAGGAGCGCCACCTGGCCGCGCTCGCGGAAATCGAAAAAGCGTGCTTCCACGCGCCGTGGAGCGCGGACATGCTGCGCGAGGAGCTCGGGAAAGGCATTTTCCTCGTCGCAGAGCAAGACGGCGCGGCGGTCGGCTATGTGGGCTGCCAGACCGTGCTCGACGAGGGCTACATCACCAATGTCGCTGTGTCGCCCGCCTGCCGGCGGCAGGGCATCGGCTGCGCGCTGGTCAGAGCGCTCGCCTCACACGCGAGAGGTCAGGGATTGACGTTTGTCACGCTCGAGGCGCGGGCTTCCAACGCGCCCGCGATCGCGCTGTATGAGGGCGCAGGCTTCCGGCGGGTGGGCGTGCGCAGGAATTTCTACACCGCGCCGATCGAGGATGCGGTGCTGATGACACTTTATCTGAAGG
>USLE01000318.1 GCA_900555465.1 uncultured Butyricicoccus sp. | reverse complement strand
TTTCCAGGTGGCGCGTCGCCTTCTGGCGGATGTACGGCTCCGCGATGCGGTTCATCTCGATCGCGGTCTGCACGCGCACCGGCACGCCGCGCTGCTCGAGCGCGTCCGCCAGCGCCAGCGCGTTGATCGTCGTCGCCAGCATGCCCATATGGTCTGCACGGGTGCGTTCCATCTTGCCGCCGCCGTCCTTGACGCCGCGCCAGAAATTGCCGCCGCCGACGACTACGCCGATCTCGCACCCTGCCTCATTGCATTTTTTAATGACATCGCATACCGGTCCGATCACGTCGAAGTTCAGGCCGAAATGCTTGTCTCCCGCAAGCGCCTCACCGCTGATCTTGATCAGCACGCGCTTGTACTTTCGTGTTTCCATGCTCTCCACACTCCTTGCTACTTATTCCCGCTTTCTATTCTACCCTATTACCGCCCTTTTTGCAAAGGGTTTTATCAGATTTCAAACAAAACCGCCAAATACAGGCCAAAGTCACCCTCCCTCTGGCAGCCGGACGCCGCGTGCCCTTTTTTGCCGCCTCATACACACTTTTCCGCCATATTCCCAGTAAAATGCAGGTATATGGCGCATATTTCGCCGGAAATCACCGTCAAACGCACCCGCTGTCCGTTTTTTCTTTCAAATACAGCTTGACATTTCACGATCGCAGTCGTATTGTTGTATTGTTCACTTAATACATTAATATAGGAGGTATCCCCATGCTGCTACAGGTAGATGGTTTGACAAAGGAATATGTAACACGCTTCGGCGGGCGCCGGGTGCCCGCGCTGCGCGGGGTCAGCTTCGGGGTAGAGCAAGGCGAATTTGTCGCCGTGATGGGCGAAAGCGGCAGCGGCAAGACCACGCTGCTCACCCTGCTCGCCGCGCTCGACCGCCCGACCGACGGCCGCATCCTGCTGGACGGCGAGGACATGGCTGCGATCCCGAACCGCGCGCTCTCCGCGTTCCGGCGCGACCGGCTGGGCTTCATCTTTCAGGACTGCAACCTGCTGGATACGCTTTCGCTGCGCGAAAACATCGTGTTCCCGCTCGTGCTGGCCGGGCTGCGGCGCGAGGAGATGGAGGCCCGCCTGCTGCCGCTGACCGCGCGGCTGGGCATCACGCCGCTGCTGGCCAAATTCCCGTACGAGGTATCGGGCGGCGAGCGCCAGCGCGCCGCCGCGGCCCGCGCGCTGATCACCGAGCCGTCTCTGCTGCTCGCGGACGAACCCACCGGCGCGCTCGATTCCGGCTCGGCCGCGCAGCTGCTCGGCATGCTGGACGAGTGCAACGCGGACGGGCAGACCATCGTCATGGTCACGCACAGCCTGGAAGCAGCCAGCCACGCCTCGCGCGTGCTGTTCCTGCGCGACGGGCTGATCGCGGACGAGGCCAGCCGCGAAAACCTGTCCCGCGCGGACTTTTACCCACGTCTCGCCGCCCGCCTGACCGCCCTGCAGCAGGGAGGTGCCCGCCTTGCGTAACCGCCTGCTTCCCCGCCTCGCGCTGCGCGGGCTGTACGGCAGCCGCAGGCTGTATCTGCCGTTCATTCTGGCGACCAGCTTTATGGTGATGGTCTATTTTGTGATCGCGGCGCTTGTTTACAACCAGTCGTTCGCCCAGAGCATCCCGAACGGCGGCAACATCCAGCTTTTGATGAGCGTCGGCTATTTCCTGATGCCGGTCGTGCTCGTGCCGTTTCTCGTGTATATTTACAGCTATCTGCTCAAAAACCGCAGCCGCGAGCTGGCGCTGTACGCCATCCTCGGGCTGGGGCGGCGGCACATCGCTGTTATCCTGCTGATCGAAAACGCGGTGTGCTTTGCGATCTGCCTGCTGCTCGGCCTCGGAGCCGGCATGGTGTTCTGCCCGCTGGTGTTCTGCGGCCTGCTCGCCGCGCTCGGCCAGCCCGCCGGGCTGGTGTGGACGCTTTCCACCGGCGCGATGCTCGGCGTGGTCAAGGTGTTCGCGGTGTGCTTCGCCGTGCTGGTCGTGATGGGCGTGTGGCGCGCCGCGCGCACCCAGCCTGCCTCCCTGCTGCGCGAGCAGATGCAGGGTGAAAAGCCTATGCGCAGCCGCGCGGTCATCGCCGTGATGGGTGCGGGCTGCCTGATCGCCGCCTATTTGCTCTCTGCGACGAGCGGCAGCAGCGCCACGCTGACCAGCTTCATGCTCGCCCTGCTGCTGGTCATCCTCGGCACCTATGGTGTGTTCACCGGCGTGAGCGCCGAGGTGCTGCGCCGCCTGCGCAAAGGAGCGCGGTTCTACGAGGACGCCTCGGAATTCGTTGTGGTCTCCGGCCTGCAGCACCGCATGCGTAAAAATGCCGCCGGGCTGACCAACATCTGCCTGTTCAGCTGCGCCGCCCTGTTCACGCTCTGCTGCTCGTTCAGCGTGCTGTTCGGACAGGACGCTGTCATCGCCCGTGTCGGGCAGGCGCTCGCAGAGGGGCAGATCGGCCTGAACACCGCTGCGGTAGACGCGCAGGAGATCTCGCTTATGTTCACCACACTCGCCTTCCTCGGGGTGTTTTTCGTGCTGGTGTTCCTC
>USLE01000317.1 GCA_900555465.1 uncultured Butyricicoccus sp. | reverse complement strand
GGATATCGCAAAGCACGATATCTTTTTCATCGGCGGCGGGCAGGATTTCGAGCAGGAGGTGCTGCTGCGCGACCTTGCCGCGGGCAAGGGGCGCGAGATCTGCGCCGCGGTCGAGGACGAAAAGGTGTTTCTCGCGATCTGCGGCGGCTACCAGATGCTCGGCCAGTATTACAAGACCTGGGACGGCAACCAGCTGGACTTCATCGGCGCGATCAACATCCACACCATCGGCGCAAAGGAGCGCATGATCGGAAACTATATGTTCCGCACCACACCGGAGAGCAGCGGCTCGGTCGTGGTCGGGTTCGAGAACCACTCGGGCAAGACCTGGCTGGGCGAGGGCGTGGCCCCGCTCGGCACCATGCTCAAGGGCTACGGCAACAACGGCGAGGACCAGACCGAGGGCGCGCGGTACAAGAATGTGTTCGCGACCTATTCGCACGGCTCGCTGCTGCCCAAAAACCCGGTGCTGTGCGATTTCATCCTGCAAACCGCGCTCACCCGCAAATACGGCAGCGCAGAACCGCTCGCGCCGCTCGACGATACGCTGGAAAATAACGCGCACAATTATATGGAGCAGCGCCTCGGCAAAAACTGATGCAATACGAAAAGCCCCGGACAGGCGTCCGGGGCTTTCTTTATCCGCGCTGCAGGCGCGCATCAAACAGAAAAGAGGCCGCGCCTGCGGCCTCTTTTCATCTGAAACGGTATGTTTCGATCGAAGTTAGATCGTGCGCACCGAGATCATGCCCTCGATCGCGCGGAGCGAATCCAGGTTTTCCTCGGTGGGCTGCTCGGCGGCGTCCACGATGGTGTACGCATAGTCGCCCTTGGAGCGGTTGCCCATGTTCTCGATGTTGCACTTGACCGTCGAGGTGATGGACGCGATCATGTTCGGGATGTTCTTGTGGATCATGCAGATGCGGTAGCCGCCTTCATACGGCACCTTGAGGTTCGGGAAGTTGACCGAGTTGCGGATCGTGCCGGTCTCGAGGAAGTCGCGGATCTCCTTGACCGCCATCTTCGCGCAGTTGTCCTCGCTCTCCGGGGTGGAAGCGCCGAGGTGCGGCAGGGTGACCGCATTCTTCTGCGCAAGGATCTCGTCGGACGCAAAGTCGGACACATACGCCGCGACCTTGCCGCTCTCGAGCGCCGCCGCCATTGCCTTGGTGTCGACCAGCTCGCCGCGCGCGAGGTTGATGACGCGCACGCCGTCCTTCATCTTTTCGATCGCTTCCGCGCTGATGGTATTGCGGGTGTCCGCGTTGAGCGGCACATGGATGGTAATGTAATCGCAGTTTGCGAAGATTTCATCCAGCTCGGTCACATGCTTGACCGAACGGGAGAGCGCCAGCGCGCCGTCAACCGACAGGAACGGATCGTAGCCCCATACCTCCATGTCCAGGCCGACCGCCGCGTTCGCGACCTTGACGCCGATCGCGCCGAGGCCGATGATGCCCAGCTTCTTGCCCGCGATCTCCGGGCCCGCATAGGTCGCCTTGCCCTTTTCGGCCGCCGGGCCGATGTCCGGCGTGCCCGCGAGGGACTTGACCCAGTTCGCGCCCTGTACCACCTTGCGGGAGGCCAGCAGCAGCGCGCACACGACCAGCTCCTTGACCGCGTTCGCGTTTGCGCCCGGGGTGTTGAATACCACGATGCCCTCCTCGGCGCAGCGGTCGAGCGGGATGTTGTTCACGCCCGCGCCCGCGCGCGCGATGCACTTGAGGTTTTTCGGGAACTGCACGTCGTGCAGCTTGGCCGAGCGGACGAGGACTGCGTCGTAGTCCTCGAAATCCTCCGAGCAGGTGTACTTCGCCGGATCGAGGTCGTCCAGACCGACCTTGGAAATTTTATTGTAAAGTTTTACGTTGTACATGGGAAACATGACTCCTTTTACTTGCTTTGTTGAGCAGTTTGATGATATCGCGTAGGGCGCGACGACTCGGCGCGCCGGGGTCGTCGCGCCCTACGGCGCTGTTTCAATCAGATCGAATCAGGCGTTTTCCGCTGCGAACTTCTTCATAAAGTCGATCAGATACTCCACGCCCTCGATCGGCATCGCGTTGTAGATGGACGCGCGCATGCCGCCGACCGAGCGGTGGCCCTTGAGGTTGCTCATACCGGCCGCCGCGGACTCCTTGGCGAACTTCGCGTCCAGCTCGTCGTTGCCGGTGCGGAAGGTGACGTTCATGTGGCTGCGGGACGCCTTCTCGGCGACCGCCTTGTAGAAGTCCTGGCTGTCGAGGTAGTCATACAGCAGGGCGGAACGCTTTTCCGCGCGTTCCTGCATCGCCTTGACGCCGCCCATCTGCTCGACCCACTCGAGCACGAGGCCGAGCACATAGATGCCGTATGTGGGGGGCGTGTTGTACATGGAGTCCTTGTCGGCCATCGTCTTCCAGTCCAGCATGACCGGGTACTTTTCCAGCGGGTAGTTGCCCAGCAGGTCCTCGCGCACGATCACGACCGTGACGCCCGCAGGGCCCATGTTCTTCTGCGCGCCCGCGTAGATCACGCCGTACTTGGATACGTCAACCGGCTTGGAG
>USLE01000316.1 GCA_900555465.1 uncultured Butyricicoccus sp. | reverse complement strand
AGACGCAATCTGCCTTGGGGCAGTAACCGACGAACTGAACAATGCGCTTGCGGGCTGCCGCGTGGAAAAGGTCTACCAGCCCGACCGGGATGAGATCGTGCTGCAAACGCGCGGGCAGGGCGGCGCGCGCCGCCTGCTGCTCTCGATCGCAGCCGGCGCGCCGCGGGCGCACTTTATCGACGCGGCACGCGAAAACCCGGCCGCGCCGCCCATGTTCTGCATGCTGCTGCGCAAGCACGTGCAGGGCGCGAAGATCGCCGCCATCACCCAGCCCGCGGTCGAGCGCATGTTCTCGATCGAGCTGGACACGACGGATGAAATGGGTGTGGCCTGCAAAAAACACCTGATCTGTGAGCTGATGGGCAAGCACTCCAACGTCATCCTGTGCGGCGAGGATAACCGCATCATCGATGCGCTGCGCCGCGTGGACGGCGACCTGTCCGGCAAGCGTCAGGTGCTGCCCGGGCTGTTTTACCGCATGCCGCCCCCGCAGGACAAGCACGACCCGTTCGCGCTGAGCGGCACAGGGCTCGCGGCTGCGGTCGCGCAGGCGGACGGCGAGCAGACGCTTGACCGTTACCTGCTGAGCCAGCTGCTCGGTTTTTCGCCGCTGCTGTGCCGCGAGCTGTCCTATCGCGCGACAGGGGACGCGGCCAAGCCGGTCGGCCAGATGACGGCCGAGGAACGACAAAGGCTCGGCCAGGTTTTCGACGACCTGATGGACTTTGTGCGCGAAAAGCGCTGCAAGCCCTTCCTGCTCACGCGCGCGGAGGACGGCGGGGTGTTCGACTTCACCTTCCTGCCGGTCACGCAGTATGAGGGCGTGATGAACGTGACGCAGGCGGACAGCTTTTCCGCGCTGCTCGCGGCGTTCTTTGAGAAAAAGGGCAGGGTAGAGCGCATGGCGCGCCGCTCGGCCGACCTGCACAAGACCGTGGTCAATGCGCGCGACCGTCTGGCGCGCAAGCTCGCCGCCCAGCAGAAGGAGCTGGACGCGACCCGGAACCGCGAGCAGTACAAGCACATGGGCGATCTGATCACCGCCAACCTGTACCAGCTGGAAAAGGGCATGCGCAAGGCGACGGTCGTGGACTACTATGCCGAGGACTGTCCGGAGGTAGAAATCACGCTGGACGTGCGCCTTACGCCCCAGCAGAACGCCCAGCGGTATTTCAAGCAGTACAACAAGGCCAAGACCGCGGAAGAGGTGCTCACGCAGCAGATCGAGCAGGGGCGCGCGGAGCTGGACTATCTGGAGAGCGTACTGGTCAGCCTCGGCGAGGCGGAAAGCGAACGCGATCTCGCCCAGCTGCGCGAGGAGCTGACGCAGGCGGGCGTGCTGTCGAACAAACAGACGCGCAACAAAAAGCTGCGCACCAAACCCGTGCAGGCCAAGCCCTTCCATTACCGCACGAGTGACGGATTTGACGTGTTTGCGGGCAAGAACAACCTGCAAAACGACCTGCTCACGCTCAAGACCGCGTTCAAGAGCGATATCTGGTTCCATACGCAGAAGATCCACGGCTCGCACGTCATTCTGGTAGCGGACGGCCGTGAGCCGACCGATCAGGCCATGACCGAGGCCGCGATGATCGCGGCGTACCATTCCAGGGCGCGGGGTTCGTCCCGCGTGCCGGTGGATTATACGCCTGTGCGGCAGGTAAAAAAGCCCGCGGGCGCAAAGCCCGGCATGGTGATCTATCATGTGTACCAGACCGCGTATGTCACACCGGACGAGGCCACGGTCGAAAAGCTGCGCGTGGAGTAAGCGCAACACGGTAAATGAAAGCGGGAGCACTCCTATGAGCTGCTCCCGCTTCATCTTGAAGGTAAATACTATTGATTTGTTTTGCCTTTTTCTGTCATCATTCTGAGTACTGACAGCAGCAAATAGGTGCTGACCGCCCAGAAGATGCCGAACATACCGATATTGACCGAGTTGGAGATAGACAGGATACCGGATTGCATCCCCAGCCGACTGCCAAAAATGCAGCGGATGAGAAATACCAGCGCAATAGCCATACATACCACATGCGCAATAAAGCGGTTGCGGATCTGTTTTTGATGCTTCAGCATAAAGCATCCGAAAATGAGTTCTGAAAGGCATACAATGCCTGCTCCTCCGATAAACAGGGGGATTACTTCTGCTTCAAACGACATATCGATATCCTCCTTGCTTCATATTTCCCTTTGGATAAGCTCATTATAGGTGTTTGAGGATGCAAATGCAAGGGATTTTGAAAAGTGGGCAAAAGAGGACGCAAAACCGCGTCCTCTTTTGCCCATTCCCTACAGGAGCTGCATTGTATTGTAAATCATCTCACAGGCGGTCTGGCGTGTGATCGGCTCATCCGCACCGCGCATGGCGGCTACAGGGGAGAGCACGTCCAGCCGGGTGAGGCTGCTGACCGCGCTCTGCGCCCAATCCATATCCGCAGAATGTTCTCCGGCGAGCACATACTGTGTATCGCCTGCCGCACCGTGCAGCACATTATTGACGATCACGCTGGCCTCCGCGAGGGTGATCGGGTTCTGCCCGCGGATCTCGGCCAGTCCGCTCGCCGTCTGGTAGCCGGAGACCAGGCCG
>USLE01000315.1 GCA_900555465.1 uncultured Butyricicoccus sp. | reverse complement strand
TCCTTTGAAACTTGTTTTCGATACCCCAATGACGCTGCCCAAGGCGGCTGGGTCGGGGTATAAAATGTCCGGCAAAGCTGGACATTTTATGAAAATAAAAGCATTTGCTTTTATTTTCTATTGAATACGCGCCAGCGGCGCGGAAGAGTTCGCAGCGAGCCGCCGAAAAGCGGCTCGTTTTTTTCGTCAAACGAAAGACCGGCATTGAAGTTTCGGGCAGTGCCGCCGGGCGGAAAAGGCACCTGCCGGCTTTGCAAACTACTTAGCTGCAAAGAATTTCGTTTTTCAGGGGCATCGGAAAAACGAGGAGCATCAAGAAAAGATGAAATACACTGTATCCTTAAAGGAAAACCACGAGTTCCGCCGTTTGTACCACCGGGGCGTTTCCACCGCGGGCAGGCATCTGGTCCTGTACTGCCGGAAAAACCGCCTGGGCTATAACCGGCTGGGGCTGACGGTCAGCGCCAAGCTGGCGGGCGCGGTGCAGCGAAACCGCGTCAAGCGTCTGTTCCGTGAGGCATACCGCCTGCACGAGGACGAATTCGCCAAAGGCGTGGACCTGGTGCTCGTCGCGCGCAGCCGCGCGGTGGGCGCAACCTATTGGGAAATCGAAAAATCGCTGCTGCGCGCTTTGAAAGAGAACAAAGCCGCGGCGGCTCAGCCATGAAGCGCCTGCTGCTGGCGGCGATCCGGTTTTACCGCCGGGTGATCTCGCCGTCCAAACCGCCCTGTTGCCGCTATATCCCGACGTGCTCGCAGTATGCGATCGAGGCGATCGAGAAATACGGCGCAATCAAGGGCGGCTGGCTTGCAGTGAAGCGCATCTGCCGCTGCCATCCCTTTTCCAGGCACGATCCTTATGATCCCGTGCCGTAAAAGGGGCGGGGCGGCAGCGCACAACCAAACCCTACGGAGGTTTCTATGGGAGATATTTTCGGAATAGCCATCGTCAGGCCGCTCGGCCTGATCCTGCTGGGCATTTTCAAGCTGATCGGCAACTACGGCCTTGCGGTCATCCTGTTCGCATTGCTGGTAAAACTCCTCTGCATGCCGCTGACCATCAAGAGCAAAAAGAGCATGCTCAAGATGTCGGCGATGAACGCCGAGCTGCAGCAGCTGCAAAAGCGGTACGCGAACAACCGGGTCAAGCTCAACGAGGAAATGACCAAGCTGTATGAAAAGCATGGTGTCAGCCCCACATCGGGCTGCCTGCCGCAGCTGATCCCGCTGTTCATCATGATGGGCCTGTACTATGCAGTGCAGCAGCCGCTCAAGTTCATGCTGGGCTTCTCAGATGAGGTCATCGGCCAGCTGGCCAACCTCGTCGGCGTCAATATGGATGTTGCGGGCTATTACGGCCAGATCACCGTTGCGGAAAAACTCGGCCAGATGTTTCAGGAGGCCGGCGGCGTTTGGCCGGATGCGGTCACTGCGATCACGACCGGACAGGGCGAGCTGCTGAACATCGACTTCAGCTTCCTCGGCCTGAATCTGGCGCAGACCCCGTCCATCACCGACCCGCAGATCATTTGGATCATCCCGATCCTTTCGGGCGCGACCGCGTTCCTGTCCAGCTATATCATGCAGAAGATGCAGGGCATGAACTCTGCCGCTGCCAGCCAGATGCGCATGCTGAACATCCTCATGCCGCTGATGTCGCTGTATTTTGCGTTCATCATGCCGGCTGCCATCGGCGTTTACTGGGTATTCAGCAACGTGTTCACCTGCGTGCAGGAAATCGTGCTGACCAAGTTCCTGCGCGGCAAGCAGGAGCGCAAGGAGGCGGAGGAGACCGCCCGCATCGAAGCGGAAAAAGAAGCCAAGCGCGCAGCGCATAAGGCGGCGCAGCTCGAACAGGCGCAGCGTGCCAAGGAGCTGAACGAGGCCAAGGCACAGAACGCTGCGAAGAAAAAGAAGGGGGGAAAGTGATCTATGCAGAAATTTATCGAAACCACCGGCGATACCCGTGATGCGGCGATCGCAGCTGCCCTCAAGCAGCTGGGCATGGACCGCGACGACGTATCCGTCGAAGTACTGGATAACGGCAAGAAAGGCTTTCTCGGTATCGGCGCAACGCCTGCGCGCGTGCGCGTGACCTACGAGGTACCCGACGAGCCGGTCAAAAAGGAAGAGCCTGTCCACAAGCCTGTGGAAAAGGCGGAAAAGCCTGCAAAGGCAGAGGCGGAGAAAAAGCCCGCCCCGAAGCAGGAGAAGCCCGCGGAAAAGCCGCAGAAGCTCTCCATCACGGATGAAGACGACACCCCGCGCCTGGTCAAGGCTGCGCCGGCGGACTTTGTTCCGGAAAAGCTCGAGATCGAACGCCCGCCCCGCCGGGAGCGTCCGCGCCGCGAGCGCGGGGGCCGCGGCCGCCGTGCGCATGAGGAGCGCCCGGTGACCCCGTCCGTACCCAAGGAGCGTGAGCTCATCCCGGTTTCCGAGGAGGGCATGAAGAAGGCCGAGCAGCTGGCGACCGATTTCATCACCGGCCTGCTCGAGAAGATGGGCGTGGAGGGCCAGGTCACCACGCTGCCGCAGGTCGAGTGCGACCAGCTGCGTCTTGAGATCTCCGGCCCGGATATGGGCCCGATCATCGGCC
>USLE01000314.1 GCA_900555465.1 uncultured Butyricicoccus sp. | reverse complement strand
GTTCAAAGGTTATGCGCGGGTCACCGGAGAAGATATGGCTGGGGTCATCGGTCGGGAACAGCTTGAGATCCCCGAAACTGGTCGAGGCGGACTTGTACCAGCCCTGGTCGGGGCAGGTCACGTTGAGCACCAGCGTAAAGTCCGTGCCGAATGCCTCCAGGGTCTGGGTGTTCAGGCCAGCGGCCGATGGATAATCGGGATTGTCCGCGGGAGCGGAAGCAGGGGCCGGTTCGGCGGTGGCTTCCGGCTCCGGCTCTGCAGCAGGCTCCGATGCAGGTTCGGATGCAGGCTCGGATGCCGCGTCGGTCTTGGGTTCTGCCGGGGTCTCCGTCTGGGGTTCAACGGCGGGTTCGGCGGCCTGCGCTTTCAGGTCGGATAAGCCGGAATTGACCTCTTGGGTTACATCTCCCTTGGAGCAACCGGCCAAAGCCATAAGCATCATGGCTGCCAATGCGGCAGCGAGCGTTCGTTGTACTTTTTTCATAGCTGTCCTCCTTTTGGTCATAAAGTGTCCATCATAGCACTCAGATAGGCAGGCGAGACGGAAGCGTAGACGAAATCATCGACAATGTGATCTTTTTTTGCCAGGCACACGGCGGTGGCCAGTTCGGGATATTCGGCCTCATCCACAAGCAGTACCGTTTTGCAGTGCGGGCATACATCCCGCAGGTCGTTTGCCAGCAGCAGTCTGTCCTGCAGGGTGCGCGGCGGATGTGGGCAGACTTCCAGCAGCAGGACATCCGCCCTGCAGGAACGGCATAGCTTTACAATATCCTTTGTCTTAGGGCCAGCGTTTTGCACCTGGAAGTCCGGCCTGCCCTGTTTCAGTGCCATTGTCAATGCGCTCGTCATCACAGAGTATTGCGCGTCCAAAACGATCCTCCGCACGGCGCAGCCCTCCTTCCCTGCAAAGAATACGATTTGTCACCTTCATCATACAAGAATCGGACGATTTTTGCCCCCACCATTTGGATAGTTTTTTGATCTTTTCTCCGCTTTTTTTCAGCACTATTGCAAAAAAGTGCAGATTGCGTCATAATGATATTGGAAAGAAACTGACGGGTGATCTCCCCTTTGGAAAGGACAGGCGCTATGACAAAGGTACGGCTTGGGAATCTGTGTTTAGCCGCTGCGGTTGCAGGGGTGATTCTCTGCGCTGTCCTGATGCGGGCATTTTATATGCCGTATTCCGGCTTTTGGCGCACGGTGCTGTATAATATTCTGATCTTTTCCTGGGCGGTATCGGTCTGGTGGCGTATCCTGCATGCACAGACCCGCCGCTGCCTGCTGGGCGCTGCCGCCCTGATGCTGTTTTGGCTGGATATCCGCCTGATCCGCTATGACTTTGCCCAGACACCGGAGATGCTGCGGCGATTGTGGTATGCGTACTATATCCCGATGCTGCTGATTCCGACCCTTGCACTTTATACGCTTTTCTTTTTGGATCGGGGGCAGTCCACCCCGCTGTACAAGTACCGGTACATGATTTTTGTATTCCCGGTGGTGCTGTTCAGCCTCGTGCTGACAAACGACTGCCATCAGCTTGCGTTTGCGTTCCCACCCGGGCAGGAGGTACTGGGCAGCCCCGATTACACCTATCGGTTCGTATATTACCTCTGTCTTCTGTGGATATTTTCCTGTGCCGTGTTCACGGTGGTGTACCTTGTACGGCGCTGCCGTATTCCGCATACAAAGCGCATCCTCTGGCTGCCGCTTGTGCCGATTTTTTTTGCCACGCTCTATGCTTTACTGTACAAGCATATTTTGAATGTGCCGTGGATGCACGCTATCGCCGGTGATATGACCGTGGTGCAATGCCTTACCTTTACAGCGACCTTTGAGGCGTGCATCCGGTGCGGGCTTATCCAATCCAACATGGGATATGCCACGCTGTTTGAGGTATCCATGGCCAAGGGTCTGATCACGGACCGGGCGTTTGTGCCTGTGCAATGCTCCATGCAGGCAGCGCCGCTCCGCGAGGAGCAGCTGCGTCAGGCGCTCACCGGCAGTGTCCAGTTGGACGCCACGACCCAGCTTCACGGCCACCCGATCCGGAAAGGGTATGTTTTCTGGCAGGAGGACATCACCGAATTGGTGGCACTGCTGGAGCAGCTGCGCCTCACGCAGGAGGAATTGCATGACATCGGGGACATCATACAGGCGGAAACAGCCCAGAAGGCACAATGGCTGAAGCTGAGCGAGCAGAACCGGCTGTATGACAAAATCGAGACCGTCACAGCCCGCCAGCTGGCACGGATACAGGAATACCTGATTGCACTCAAAGCCACAGACGATGTCGATGCCGCCCGCCGGCTGCTGAAGCACATCGTCATTTTGGGGACCTATATCAAGCGGCGCAGCAACCTTGTTTTTGTCTGCGACAAGGCGGAGGACATCGACACCACGGAGCTGCGGCTGAGCCTGTTTGAATCGGCCGAGAGCCTGCGCCTGAGTGACATACGCTGCGCCGTGCAGATTGCCGACACAGCAAAGATTTCCCCCGCGTCCGCCGTGGCGATCTATGACGCCTTTGAAGCCATCATAGAAGCGACTCTGCCGGGATTGCAGGAGATCCTTTTCTGCGCCGAGCATACGGCGCAGGGCTGGGGGCTGCGC
>USLE01000313.1 GCA_900555465.1 uncultured Butyricicoccus sp. | reverse complement strand
CCTTGCTCTGCTCCTTGCGGCTCGGTTTCCGGCTGTTATGCCCGCCGCTGCCTCCAAAAAGTTTCAAATGCTTTTTTCCTCCAGTGCTTATTCGTCCCGCCAGCGGACGCCCTGCCGTATCATATCGTTATACGCGGCGATGGTGTCGCTGTGTATCAGCTTCCCGCGTGTTACCAGCTCGATCAGCGTCTGATCGTAGCAGTAGAGCAGCGCGCGATCCAGACTGACCCTGGCCAGCTCTCGCGCCTTGTCCACGCCGGGAAAATCGCGTGTCTCTTCGATGTAATCCGCCAGATAGAGGATCTTATCCAGCGTTGTCATGCCGTATTTACCGGTGGTATGACAGGCGATCGCGTCGCATACGTCCTCAGGCATGCCGTATTCCGCCCGGGCGATAGCCGCAGCCGTCTTTCCATGCAGCATTTTCGGCTCGCTTTTTTCAACGGCACAGGGTATTATACCGTATTTTTCACATAAATTCAACTGTTCCTGCGGAGAAAGATGCTTGGTTATGTCATGTAATATGCCGGCGACGGCGGCCTTTTCCACGTCCCCGCCATACTGCTGCGCCAGCCACTTCGCCGCGCGCTCCACGCCCAGCGAGTGCGGATAGCGGTATCCCTTCAGCCTTGACAGTATGCCTTTCCTCATTTCCTCGTTGCACAGCATAACCTTGACCCGCCTTTCTTTTTTATACCGATTTTATTTTGTCAATACCCATACAGGTGATTTTGCTCGATATAATCCGCGACCGCGGGCGCGGTATAACGGCGCAGCGCGCCGCCCTGCCGCAGCTCGGTCGATGAAATGGTAAGGCTCTCCCCCCGGACCAGCTCGATCCTGGCGCCCATCTTTTTGCGGAGCACGGCCGCTTTGCGCTCCAGTGCCGACCAGTCCTCGTCCTCGCGCGCGCACACGGCGAGCGTGCACAGGCGCGCGATCTCGTCCGGCGCGCGCCAGATGCGGTCGAACGAGAGCAGCATATCCGTCCCCACGATCAGATACAGGTCGTCCTCGCCCCGCGCGTGCAGCGCGCGCAGCGTATCGACCGTGTAGCTTGCGCCGCCGCGCTCGACCTCGATCGTGTCCACCTGCGCCCACGGCGCGTCCGCGGTCAGCAGGCGCACCATCTCGCAGCGGTCTGCCGCGGTGGCGGTGTGCTCGGGCAGCGCCTTATGCGGGGGGATGTTGGTCGGGATGAACAGCACCCGGTCCAGCCCGAGCGCATCCTTCGCCAGATGCGCGGCGTGCAGGTGCCCCAGATGCGGCGGGTTGAACGTACCGCCCAGTATGCCCGTCCTCATTTGACGAGCACGATCCTGCGCTTGTCCTTGTCCCGCGCCTGACGGTACAGGACGAACTTGGAGCCGATGCACTGCACGGTATCCGCGCCGGTGGCCTCGCTCAGCGCCTCTGCGACCGTGCGCGGGGTGAGCATGGCGCTCTCGAGCACCTTGCCCTTGACCAGCTCGTGCGCCTCAAGCAGCTGGTCGAGCTGGCGCTCGACCGCATCGGTCACGCCCTCCTTGCCGATGATCAGCGTATCGGCCAGCGGGTTTGCCAAAGCGCGCAGCTGGGCGCGCTGTTTGGTTGTCAGCATAAAATTAATTCTCCTTGCTTATTTTTTCACATGTTGCAGCTCACAGCCGCGCTTCCAGCTCCTCGCGCAGCTTGCACAGCGCGCGGCCGCGGTGGGAGATCTGGTTTTTGGTCTCCGGCGGCAGCTCGCCGAAGGTGCAGCCGTATGCCGGTACATAGAACAGCGGGTCGTACCCGAAGCCGCCCTCGCCGTGGCTCTCGCGGAGCAGCTCGCCCTCGCATTCGCCGCGCACGGTGAGCGTCTCGCCGCCCGGCAGGATGCACGCGATCGCGCACACAAACCGGCAGGCGCGGTCGTCCTGATTTGACATGTTCTGTAATAGTAACGTATTGCGGTCGCGATCGGTTCCCTCGCCATAGCGCGCAGAGTAAATCCCCGGCGCGCCGCCCAGCGCGTCCACGCACAGGCCGCTGTCGTCCGCGATCGCGGGCAGGCCGGTGAAATCCGCCGCGCTTTTCGCCTTGATCATGGCGTTTTCCTCAAAGGTCGCGCCGTTTTCCTCGGGCTCGGGCGCGTTTTCAGGCAGCGGGACAACCTCGATATCCAGCCCGCTCAGGATGGCTGCCATTTCCGCCATCTTTTTCTTATTGTGGGAGGCGAGTGCGAATTGCATTACAGACTCTCCCCCATCACCTTGCTCTGTGCCCTGCACAGGCGCGCGCAGCCGCGTTTGCCGAGGCCGAGCAGCTTTTTCAGCTCGGTATCCGAAAACGGACGGCCCTCGCCCGTGCCCTGCACTTCGATAAACTGCCCCGCCGAGGTCATGACGACGTTGCAGTCCACGATCGCGTGGCTGTCCTCGGCGTAATTGAGGTCGAGCACAGCCTCGTCCTCAAAAATGCCGACCGACACCGCCGCCACCTGCGCGGTGAGCGGCATGGTTTCGATCACGCCTTCGTCCAGCAGCTTTTTGCACGCGAGCCACAGCGCGACGAACCCGCCCGTGATGGACGCGCAGCGCGTGCCGCCGTCCGCCTGGATGACGTCGCAGTCGATCGTGATCTGACGCTCGCCGAGCGC
>USLE01000312.1 GCA_900555465.1 uncultured Butyricicoccus sp. | reverse complement strand
GATGAATACCTTCCTCGATCTGGATATGCCGATCTGGGCGGCGCTCGTGCTCGGCGGCGTCGGCGCGGTGCTGGGCGAGATCGGCGACCTGTCGTTCTCGATCATCAAGCGCCAGACCGGCATCAAGGATTATGGGCATATTTTCCCCGGGCATGGCGGCGTGCTCGACCGGTTTGACAGCGTGCTGTTTGTCGCGCCGTTTGCGGAGATTTTGTTTCGGATCATCTGGTAAGACTGTTCTAAGGGGGACGCTGTCCCCCTTAGATACGAAAAAAGTTCCGGAGAAACTTTTTTCGATAACCCCCTCGCCCTTGCACGGCAAGGGCGGTTCGGGACACGTGTCCCGAAGCAGTGGGATAAAAGCCCGGCGGAGCCGGACTTTTATGGAGAATTGGATTGCAGACGCTGCGGCGTCTGCGGCAGGTGGCCATTTCCGAATTGGAATCATCATGGCGCGGGCTTCGATGATGCTGCAAACTGCGCCGGGAGCGCATGCTGCCGGTGCGTATCCTTTAAACTGCCGCGGACCGCAGGTTCGCGGGATTTGGGAGAACTGATATGAAAAAAATTGCGATTTTAGGCTCGACCGGGTCGATTGGCACGCAGACTGTCGATATTTTACCATCGGTCGATGCCGAAGTGGTTGCATTGACGACGAATAAACGCATAAACTTACTCGAAGAGCAGGCGCGCGCGCTGCACCCCAAGATGGTGTGCGCGTTCGACGAGGACGCGGCGCGCGCGCTCAAAATCAAGCTCGCGGACACGGATATCCGCGTGCTCTCCGGCATGGATGGCCTGACCGCCTGCGCCGCGGAGAGCGGCGCGGATATCGTCGTGACCGCAGTGGTCGGCATGGTGGGTCTGCTGCCCACGCTCGCCGCGATCGACGCGGGCAAGGACATTGCGCTCGCGAACAAGGAGACGCTCGTGTGCGCGGGCGAGCTGGTCATGCGCGCAGCGCGCGAAAAGGGCGTCAAGATCCTGCCGGTGGACTCCGAGCACTCGGCGATCTTCCAGTGCGCGCAGGCGGCGCAGGGCAACCGGCTGGCAAAGATCATCCTGACCGCGTCCGGCGGCCCGTTTTTCGGCAAGACCGCGGACGAGATGAAGCATGTCACGCGCGAGCAGGCGCTCGCGCACCCCAACTGGAACATGGGCGCGAAGATCACGATCGACTCCGCGACCATGATGAACAAGGGGCTCGAGCTGATCGAGGCCATGTGGCTGTACGACATGGCGCCCGAGGATATCGAAATTGTCGTCCACCGGGAGAGCATCGTGCACTCTGCGGTGGAGTTTGATGACGGCGCGATGATCGCCCAGCTCGGCCTGCCGGATATGCGCCTGCCCATCCAGTATGCGCTGACCTGGCCGGCGCGCGTTGCCTGCAAGGTGCCGCGCCTCAGTTTGGCGGAGGCCGCGAAGCTCACGTTCTATGCGCCGGATTACGAGGCGTTTCCCGCGCTCGGGCTGGCGCGGCGCGCGGCGGCGGAAAAGGGCGACCGCGGCGCGGTGCTCAACGGCGCGAATGAGGCGGCGGTCGGCCTGTTCCTTGCGGGCAAGATCGGCTTTACCGACATTGCCGCGCGCGTGGCGCATGCGCTGGACAACATTCCGTATCAAAAAGAGATCACACTGGACGGCGTCCTTGCGGCGGACGCCGCCGCCCGCGAGCTGGTGCTCGCCTGAAACCAATCTGACCCCTTGAAAGGAGAACGGCTTTGCTGCAAATCATTCTGGCGATTTTAGCGTTTGGCATGCTGGTTATCGTGCACGAATTCGGGCATTTTATCACCGCCAAACGCGGTGGGGTACAGGTGAATGAGTTTTGGATCGGTATGGGGCCCACGCTCCTCAAAAAGGAGCATAACGGCACGCTGTATTGCCTCAAGCTGCTGCCCTTCGGCGGCGCGTGCGTGATGGAGGGCGAGGACGAGGATAGCGAGAGCGAACACGCCTTCGGCAAGGTGAGCCTGCCGCGCCGCATGCTGATCGTGGCGGCGGGCGCGCTGATGAATTTCCTCGTCGGCTTTTTGATCGTGCTCGCGGTCATCCAGCCGAACGGGCCGAACGGCGGCTATATTGTCTCGACGATCGACAGCGTCAACCCGGTGAGCACCGCCGCCGCAGCGGGCGGCCTGCAGGCCGGGGACGAGATCCTCGAGGTGGATGGCTACAACATCCTGATGCGCAGCGATTTTGAGATTGCGCTCGCGCGCGGCGCGGATACGACCTATGAGGTCGTGGTGCGCCGGGACGGGGAGAAGATCACCCTGCCCGCAGTCACGCTCGAGCCCACGATCGAGGGCGAGGACGGCCGCAAGATGATCGGCCTGACCTTTGCCGAGCAGCCGGACAGCATCGGTATGCACATTAATATGGCGGTGCGGACATCGGTCAACTACGCGCGCATGGTCTGGGCGAGCCTCGGCATGCTCGTGACCGGTCAGGTCGGCGTAGACCAGCTTTCCGGCCCGGTCGGCGTGGCGGAGGTCATGGCGACCACAGCGAGCTACAGCATAGCGGCATTTTTGCAGCTCGTGGCGTTTATCTCGATCAACCTCGGCGTGATGAACCTGCTGCCGCTGCCCGCGCTGGACGGCGGACGGCTGGTGTTCCTCATTCTGG
>USLE01000311.1 GCA_900555465.1 uncultured Butyricicoccus sp. | reverse complement strand
CTATGTCAACCGTTCAGTTGTAAACAAATTGCAAATTCCCGCACCACGCAAAAAAGCCTCCGGAACACCTGTTCCGGAGGCTTTTTCACCGCTTGGTATGGATCGCTTATTTCATGCTGCCTCTGGTGCCCCAGTTGGCAAACTCGCTGTAGGTCAGATAGATGCCGTCCTCGGGCAGGCCGGTCGTCTGCCGGACCGCTTCAAAGGCCGCTTCGGTGAAGGCTTTTTTGTTCGCAAACTCGGTCGAGCCAAAGCAGCGGACATCGAGAAACGCCAGTTCGCGCTTTTCGCCCGCCATATACATGGTGTGGCCGTCCGCGATATCCACCATGAGCGCCGCCTCGCTCTTGCCCGGGATAACGCTGATTTTCTCCCCCAGGGCGGTCTTGAGCGCGTCTTTTTGCGCATCAGACAGGATTTTAGACGTAGAAATTGCAATATAGGGCATGTCAAACACCTCTTTTTTCATGTTGTTTCTCCTATTATACCATCCGGCGCACCGCAGCACAAGCGGAGAAAATTTATAAACGCTTTGTTAACTTTGCTCAAAAGCTCTGCACATTCGGGCGCTTTTGTGGTATGATATTGGCAGTAAAAAATTGCCCGTTGGATGGAGGTGTGCTTATGAATATCAAATGTACGCAAAATATTTATAAAAGCGCAAACGGTGTATCCAACGTCACCTATTACATTATGGTGCCCGAACAGGTCGAGATCCGCGGCATTGTCCAGCTGTCCCACGGCATGTGCGAATATTTCTCGCGCTATACTGCCTTTGCCAAATATCTGTGCGGGCTGGGCTTTATCGTGTGCGGGAACGACCATATCGGCCACGGGGCCTCGGTGTCCCGTACAGCGGATCTGGGCTTTTTCGCCGCGCGCGACGGCTGGAAGTATCTGGTCGAGGACGTCAAGCAGCTGACCGACCTGATGCAGCGCCGGTATCCCGACCTGCCCTATTTCCTGCTTGGGCATTCAATGGGTTCGCTGGTTGCCCGCCTGTACCTGACCGACTACGGCGAAAAGCTGGCCGGCTGCATCCTGATCGGCACGGTCGGCCCCAATCCGGGCGCCATCAGCGCCGCCCACCTTGCGGATTCGATCGCGCGCACCCGCGGCGTGACCTATCGGAGCGGCTTCCTGTCCGATATGGTTTTCAAGGGCTATAACCGCAAAATCAAAAACCCGCACACGGTGTTTGACTGGCTCAGCCGGGACGAAAGCGTGGTCTCGCTGTACCAGTCGGACGAAAAGTGCAATTTTATCCTGACTGCCGCCGGCTTCCGCGATATCTTTACGCTGATCGCGAAGGCCAATGCTTCGCATACCTTCCGCCACACGCCGCGCGATCTGCCGCTCCTGTTCCTCGCCGGGGACAAGGACCCGGTCGGCAAATACGGCGAAGGCGTGCGCCGGGTGGTCAACCTGTACCGCGGGGCCGGTCTGAAGAACATCGAGGTCATCTTCTACAAGGATGCGCGGCACGAGGTGCTCAACGAGCTCGGCCGTCTGGATGCCTTCGGGGACATCTCCCGCTGGCTGGAAGCCCAGCTGTCCGATGCGCCGGCTACATCCGAGCAGCAGGCCGCCAACTGATACGCCCGGCCGGTGCCGTTGTCTGAAAAACCCAAAAAGCCGTGCTGCATCATGCAGCACGCCTTTTTTCTATGTTTCCGAAACGCTTACAGATTCAGGATCTCGGCAGGATGGGCAAAGCGCAGATCCGACTCGATCTTCTCCGGCTCGTGGCAGCCCCAGAGCGCGAGCACGCTCCGGATACCCGCAGACCGCGCGCACTGCATATCGAAACCGCTGTCGCCGATGTACACAGCCTGCCCTGCCGCGAAGCCCAGCCGCTGCAAACATTCGAGCGCAGCATCCGGCGCGGGCTTGGGATGCGCGACCTCGTCCGAGCAGACGACCGTATCGAAATAACGATCCAGCCCGAGCGGCTTGACCCCGTCGCGGAACTGCGCGCGCGTGCGCGAGGTCACGATGCCGAGCTTGCTGCCGCCCTCCCGCAGGGCATGTAGCGTATCCAGAATCCCGTCATATATTTTGACGTTCAGCAGGTTCTCATAGGCAAGCGACTCCCACCGGTGCATGAATTCGTCATGCTGCTCCTCCGGGATGCCGAAATACCGCAGCCCCTGCCGCCCGGTCATGCCGAAGGCGGTTTTGAGCATTTCGGGCGTATGCGCATAGCCGTATTCATCCAGCATCTGCTGCAAGGCGGGCAGGTAAACGCCCGACGAATCGATCAGCGTGCCGTCCACATCAAAGATATAACAATTCATGCAGTCTTTCCTCCGTCAATTCACTCGCCAGGCGGAACAACCCGGCATTGTAATCCTCCCTGAAGCCATGCGACAGGAGGATCTCCGGCACCGCCTGTGCCGGCAGGGTCTGCGCGCAGGCGCGGCGGATGCGGTCCACCCTGCCTTCGAGCAGCGGATTATCGTACAGCACCACACGCGCCGGATTGACCAGCGCCGCATACGCGCGGATGACCTGCATATAATACGCCACCATATCCGCGCCCGCAAAATGTGTTTTGGCATACTCCAGATTGTTTTTGATGGGCAGGTAGTGCAGTTCGCCCGCAAAGGCGGACGCCCCCTCAAACGCCTTTCCGCCC
>USLE01000310.1 GCA_900555465.1 uncultured Butyricicoccus sp. | reverse complement strand
GATCTGGTGCGGCGGGATTTTACCGCACCGGCGCCCGGAACAAAGTACATCAGCGTAGTACGGAACAAAAAACGAACCACGCTGCTGTTCTTACTCCTTGTGGTATTGATGGCAATTTCGCAGCTTGGCTTGGCTCTGCATGCCGCCAGCGGAGACGCTGTCAAAAACCTGCACAGCAGCATAGGCGGGTATATTACAATACAGACCGCGGTAGACAGCCCGGAAAACACAGACGATGCCCTTCTACAGCAGGTGCGCACACTGGACAATGTCAGCAAGTACAACGGTGTGGACCCCTACTATATGTATACCGAGGGTCTTGAACTGATTCCGGGATCATACAGAGGAACGGGCATGGTCGGCGAGTTTGTACCCAAGTTTGTCGCCTGCACGGATTCCTCGCTGCATGAACGCTTTGTCGGGGCGTCGTTCCTGCTGGCAGAAGGACGCCATATCACGGAAGATGACCTGCACAAAGCAATGGTCTCTCAGGAGCTGGCACAGCGGAATGGGCTGTCCTTAGGCGACACCATCCACGCGAGCGTGGTGGAAGGTGTGGCCGGATGGCAGCCGGAGCAATATGGCACAGAGGTAGGCTTTGAGATCGTCGGCATCTATCAGATTGCGCGCAACGAACCGTCCGATCCAACAACGCCCGAGAGCGAGCTGCAGGAGAATATGATCTTCACGGACATCAGCACCGCGAAGGAGCTATACGCCCTGAAATTCCCGGATCGTCCGGCAGAGAGCTTTGTTTACAGTTTGGGCATCTTCCTGTTTTTGGACGATCCTGCGCTGATGGAACAGACTGCTACTGATCTGCAGGCGCAGCCCTATGCGGATTGGGACAACTATGTCATTTCCCAAAATGACACAAGATATCAAAGTGCAGCGGCGCCAATACAAAAAGCGGAAACCTTGAGTCTTGTGCTGCTTCTGGTTATTTTGGTGCTCAGCATCGGCATCCTGGCGCTGATCCTGCTGATGTGGACACGCGAGCGCATGACCGAGGTCGGCATCCTGATCTCGCTGGGCATATCCCAGAAAGCGATCACCCGGCAGATCATACTGGAGAACTATATAATTGGTCTGCCCGCATTTGCAGTATCCCTGCTTGTCAGCCTCGCGCTGTCCGGCGCTATCGGGAAGCTGATCGGAGGCATGCTGCAGGATATTCAGCTGGCGAGCTATATCAGTCCGATGCATGCGGCTTTTGTACTGATCGGCGCCGCAATTGTCATCTCTATTGCAGTACTGCTGGCATCAATTTCGATCATGCAGAAAAAGCCGAAAGATATCCTGACAGATCTCAGTTCATAACGTGCAAGACAGAATGTAGGAGAAGCGTATGCCGGTATTGGCGACAAAGGATTTGACCTACTACTATTTTTCCGATCGGAACATATTTGAAGGGCTGGATTTGAAATTTGAACGCGGCAAGGTATATGTGATTCTGGGTGCATCGGGCAGCGGCAAAACCACCCTGCTTTCTCTGCTGGGTGGACTGGATACACCGAAGGGCGGCGAGATCCTGTTCGAAGGAAAAAACATCGCGGAGATGGGGCTGGAGCAGTATCGCCACAACTGTGTTTCGTTCGTGTTCCAGAACTATAACCTGATCGAATACATGACGCCAAAAGAGAACGTCCAACTGGTTGATGCACATGCCACAACCGATACGCTCCATCAGGTCGGCCTGACAGACGATGAGATCAACCGCAATGTGCTCAAGCTGTCCGGCGGCCAGCAGCAGCGCGTGGCGATCGCCCGTGCGCTGGCGTCTTCCGCTTCGGTGATTCTGGCAGACGAGCCGACCGGCAACCTGGATGAGGACACAGCGCACGACGTGACCGAGCTGCTGGTAGAGCGCGCACGGTCGCTGAACAAATGCGTGATTATTGTCAGCCATTCAAACGAAGTCGCCGCGGAAGGTGATGTAATCCTGCGGTTTTCGCACGGAAAGATTGAAGTGTCCTCCTAAAGTGATAATCCGCGAATACTACCATACAGACTCCAACAAAAATCCTCACTTTATCTTTCGATAAAGTGAGGATTTTCAAAGCATTAGTAAGAGTGATCTGATTCTTAACGGCGTAAAAAGGCTGAAAAAGCAGCGTGACAGGCGGATGCCCATCACGCTGCTGACTTTTTTGTGCTGCCCTAGCTCTCAACGGCCGGCCTGCGCCAGCAGATCGGCCTGCTCCGGGTGCCGCTGGAACCATTTCACGGCGTAAGAACAGACGGGAACAGCTTTGCGCCCGCTCGCACGCAGCTCCTGCGCAAGGGCATCCAGCAGTGCGCCGGCTATACCCTGCCCGCGCAGCGAATCATCGACGACCGTGGATTCGATCGTGACCGTGTGCTCGTCCCGCGCTGGAAAAGAGACAAAGGCGATCTCCCTGCCGGTTTCATCCTCCAGCCAGATGCGGTCAAAACGCTTGCGAAACTCCATGAGAACGTCCTCCTCTTCCCTGTTCAGCCGTTTTCGGCCAGATACTGCTCGGCATAATGCGCGGCGACCGCGCCGTCCGCGGCGGCGGTAATGACCTGCCGCACAGCCTTGGTGCGCACATCGCCCACAGCGAACACCCCCGGCAGGTTCGTGCGGGTGGACTCATCCGCGACAATATAGCCGCCGTCATCCAGCTCGA
>USLE01000309.1 GCA_900555465.1 uncultured Butyricicoccus sp. | reverse complement strand
GGCACATCACCGTACCGCCGTCGGTCGGATCATCCGAATACCCCGGCAGCGCATTCGCCAGCCCGAACGAGATACTGTCGCCATACTCCTTGACATACCCCTGCCCCACAAAGCACTCCGGCAGGGTGAGGGTATAGCCGTAGGTGTCGTTGCGGTAGGTGGTCGAGGTGATGGTGTAGTCGGGCTGGGCATCCCCGTTTGTCATACAGAACACGAAGGTGGCCGTGCGCGCCGTGCCGCTTTCATCGGTGTAGTCGGCGGTCACCGCGCGGTAAAACATATCCGGATACTGCGAGGACAGGTACTGCCCCATAGACGGCTCAACCGTATAGGTATATATCCCGTCCGCGCTGTGCGGCAATGTGGTTTCCACATCAAGCCGCGTATCGTAGCGCGGCGTACCGCTGTCGATGTTGATGTCCCGCTCGGTGATCGTCACATCGCCCGCAGGCTGCGCGCCGAACCGCAGCGCGATAGCATCACCGTTTTGCAGCTGCGGGATGCCGCCCGCCGCTTCCGCCGCATTGACCGCGCCCGCGATATCCTGTCCCGCCGGGAGCGCAACGGTTTCGCCGCCGGACTCTGCCGTGGCGGCAAAGCCGTCATCAAACTGTGTGGCAATGCCGACCGGCATCCAGTAGCCATCGGTGCGCTCCATGCGCACGTCCACGGACGGGCTGCCGTCGGCGAAGTGCAGCCGCACAACGGCCTCATTGCCGCTCTCGGAGATCGGTGCGAACGCCGATATCCCGCCGATATAGCTGAACGCGACCGCAGCCGCATAGTCCGGTGTGTTCAGTGTGTCGAGCGGCTGATCGTTAAAGCGGTCCGCGCCTTCCGGAACGACCGGCCACGCAAGGCCGGAATCATAATACAGCCGGAATAGCTCGCTGTTCGTCATATTGCCGCCGCGTTCGACCTGCCGCACGTCCAGAATCACCGAACGCCCGTCCGCGCTGCCGGTCTCAACCAGACAGGCTTCGCGGTGGTCATCCACACCGCCGGCATACATCTGGAATACGACAATATATTCGCCTCCGCTCGTCGGCACAAGCGCAAAATCGCGGTAGGAGGGCGACGAAGTGCCGTATTCCCAGTTGATCCCGCCGTTCTCGCCCATGCCCTGCTGAGCGATGAAGTCCTGCTGCTTTTGCGCGCTCAGGATGGGGTAAATATACTGCCCGCTCTTGTGCAGCACACCGCGCGCATACTGCTGCGCGAGGTCGGCAGCGGTGCGGTTATTACCGCCATCATATTCATGCCAGTCCTGCGGCAGCCAGCCCTCACCAAACTGGTTGGCCATCGTGATAGTCACTTCGCTTCCGTCGGCAAAGGTGACGGACACATCGCAGATATCCTCCTGTATGCCTTCACGCACCGAGATATTGCCCCGCAGATACAGTAGGTTGACCGCCGCTTTGTCAGGCGTGCTGATGTCCATCATCGACGAATCCCAGTCGCTCTGCGCGATACGACCCAGGAAGTCCGGAAAACCGAGGTCGTTTTCATACAGGATGCGAAATTCATCCAGCGAGGCCACTCCGCTTTCCGCGATCAGTTCGCTTCCGCTGACCTGCCAGCCGTCCCCGTCCTTTTCAAAGGACAGCTTTGCCCCCGTGCGCAACGGCAGGGATTGCACGATTTCGCCCTCCCAGACCACCTTGTTATAGTGGTCGTACAGAATATAGGTGTCATCCCCATCCAATTTGACAGTAGCGTTCGTCGTTTCGTATTCCGGGCGTTGCAGCCATTCCTGTGCGAGCTGCAAGCGCAATTCTTCCGTCAGTTCGTTTTTGCTCTCCCCTACCGAAACCGCGCAGCCAAGCGTGCCGACCAGCACCGCCGCCGCCACGACCAGCGCCGCGCCGCGCTTTTTTGCCCGCTTGTCAAACAGCCCCTCGAACCGGCGCATGAGCGTCTCCTTATCCCCCGTAAAGCACGACACCAGCGCGCGTTTTTTCACCTGCGCCGCCGCCGAGCGCAGGATGGTCTCGCCGTAGGCGCGGCGCTGGGCGCTGTCCATGCCGCGCACGACCGCGTCGTCGCACGCAAGCTCGATGTCCTCCTGCGCGAACCGCGCCATCAGGTACACCAGCGGGTTGAACCAGTGCACGGTCTTCGCCGCCGTGAGCAGCAGCTTGAGCCACAGGTCGCCGCGCTTATAGTGCGTCAGCTCGTGCCGGAAGATGAACATGGCCTCCTGCTCGGAGAGCGCCTCGTCCGGCAGATAGAGCGCAGGCCGCAGGAAGCCCGCCAGCATCGGGCAGTCCGCCGCGGGCGTGACCACCAGCGGGATGTCCCGCCGGATGCCGAGCGACTGCTTCTGGTCCTCGAACACGCGGCGCAGGGTGTCCCGCTCGGCAGCCTGGCCGGTCTCCCGCGCCAGATAAACGAAACCGATGTAGCTATATGCCTGCCAGCCCAGGAAAGCCAATATCCCCGCTCCCCACAGGATGAACATTATTTTCGCAACCGGGAAATTCCAGCCGACAGGCACTTCATGCCACATCTCGTCCCCCCGGTACACCGAAACGCGCGGCGTTCGCGTTTCGTCCGCTGCCGCAGCCTGCGCCGTGGATTGCATCTCTTCCCGCGGCGACATATCCACTGTAACCGCCCGGATCGGCGTGACCTGCACCGGCGGGTCGGGCAGCGTAAACTG
>USLE01000308.1 GCA_900555465.1 uncultured Butyricicoccus sp. | reverse complement strand
ATTTTCTTCGTCCTGATTGGCGAGGTAGCGCTGCGTCCACTTCAGGCAGGCTTTTTTCCGGTCCGCGCGGCGGCAGATCAGGGCAAAGAAGAGCGAAGTTTTTTCGTCGTTGCGCCGGATGCCCTCCCGCACGGCCTTTTCCGCCAGTTCGGGCTGATCGTTGATCCAGGCCGCCAGCGCGACCAGACAGGGTGCGAGCCAGTAGTTCGGGGTCTCTATCATCAGCTCTTCGGTCGCCGTGCTGATCGTATCCTTTTTGACGATGCCCAGATCGTCCGCCTGGAGTATACCGGTGGTTGTCCGACGGACGATGTCGTAATGCCCGAATTTCTTGTCCAGCTCCTGACGGATCTTGACGAGCCGGGTCTCCGCCTGTCCCAATCGGTTCGCACGCTGCTGGAGATTGACAAAATCATGAAACTCTTTGGCAAGCGCGCCGATCTCATCGTATACGACCTTCACATTGTCGTTTACCGTGCCGACGCTGGAGTCGATGGTTCGCAGATCTTCATGGATCGCCCCCAGATTGTTTTCGATCGTCCGCAGATCGGCTTGCTGAATTACTCTTTCAGCCATGTTTACCCTCCTTTATTTTGTGGATCTATCTCAAAGCAGCCTGCATTTCGCTGCCGGCTGCTGTCGAGGCGCGAATCGGTCGGGGATTCCTGCCCGGCGCATATGAACCCGGATGAAAGCTGCGTTTTACTGCGCTTCGGCATAATGCTGATATATCTGTGCGGAAATCGAAACGATCTGTTCCCTTGCCATCACTGCGTTCTCCAGTTGGTTCGAGATCACGCACAGGATATAGGTGCCGCCCGGTGCCCAGATAATGGCGGCATCGTTCTCGACATCCGTCAGTTCGCCGGTCTTGTTGGCCGTTTCCACTTCTTCGGGCACACCCGCCGGGATCTTTCCGGTTCTCACCTGCTGGCGGAGCGCATCGAGGATCCACACGCTCCCCGCGGCCTGCCCGTTTGCCACGTCGCGCAGGAAGGCGCAACAGTCGCGGACAGAGGTGTAGTTATCGTCATCAGCCGCAAAATCCAGCATCAGGCGTCCCATCGAGGTATCCTGATACCCGTGTGAGGCACAGAACCGGTTGACCAGCCCCATGCCAGCCTGGGCGTCGCCGCCGCCCAGCCGCTTTACCAGCGTGTTGGTGGCATCGTTATCGCTTTCCGACAGCATGTGCAGCAGCAATTCCTCGGTTTCGCCTGCGTGAGTCTCAGCCTGCTGGACGGACTGCATATTTTCCGCAATGGTGCCCGCTATGAACAGCTTGATCAGGCTGGCTGACTGCATCGGCTGGCTGTTGACCGCACTGCACTGTTCGGCGTCAACGGGCTGCACGCCGATCGACCATGTTCCGCCTGCTGTCCCCGGCTGTCCTGCCAGATCCTCCAGCAGCCGGGTGAGTTTCGCGTCCTCTTCTGCCGCGGGTGGTGTTGCAGCAGGCGGCTGCGCCGGCTCATTCTGCGCCTGTGCCTGCTCGGTCGGAGCGGTGACGGAAACCGTGTCGGTCGGCGTGACGCTTTCCGTCTGCTGCTGTCCGCAGGCCGTCAGCACCACAAGCAGCAAGCATGCGGCTGCATTAAGATGCTTCTTCGAAATAGGTATCAATCCCCTCTGCGATCCCATCCGCCATGATCTGACGGAACGAATCCTCCGCCATAGCCAGATCATCGTGCTGGTTCGTCATGAACCCCATTTCCAGTATCATAACAGGGCACTGGCTCCAGTTGATCCCGGTCATGGTATCATTGACCTGTATCCCAAGATCGGCAAACCCGGTTGCGCTGCAATACGCGCGCAGGATATGGCCGGCCAGCGAGGCGCTCTGCTCGGATAATTGGCCGACATACGCATTTTCTGCCGACGGGACCAGCGCCAGCGCGCCGCTCGCGCCGGCGTCCTCGCTGCCGTTGGCGTGGATCCGCACATAGATATCCGCGCCAGCAGCATTGGCCATCTGCGCCCGTTCCGCGTTGCTGATGGCGGTATCATTGGTCTCCCGGGTGAGAAGCACCGCATAGCCCTGTTGTTCCAGCAGTTCTTTCAGCCGCAGGGAGATATCCAGATTCAGCGCATACTCGTATATCCCGGAAAAACTTCCTACCGTACCGGTCGTTGCCTTTGCTTTCATCACGGTGGAGCCCGGTGCATTCGGTTCGGTCGCGCTCATATCGACTTCCCAGGACTGATGTCCGGGATCGATGGCGACCAGAATATCCTTTTTTTCGGGCTGCGCCGCCTCCTGCGGCTGTTCGACTGCTATCTCGCGGGGAGCGGCGAAGGCTTCTTCTTCGTCCGCGCTTGCCGCTGGCGCGTTGGTGCAGCCGGACAGCACCAGCCCTGCCAGCAACGCGCATAGCACACCTGTATGGCGGGCCCTACGCATCCAGCTTATACCCGTTCGGCTCAATGCTGAATTCGACCTCAGCCAGAAATTCAGCGTTTTTCTTTTCAATATCACTCAAAATGCTCTCATCGAATTGATCCGCGTCAACAGTTCCGCGGTACCACGGCTGCGCGTTAAAATAATTTTGCAGCTCGGGGGAGAGGAAACGCCGTCCGTGCCGCGCATAGATCTCATTTTTGGCATAATTGATCTGCTGCAGGGACAATCCGCTGATGTCGCGTTCGGTCAGCAGCCGGTCGTCGC
>USLE01000307.1 GCA_900555465.1 uncultured Butyricicoccus sp. | reverse complement strand
CGTCACCCGCGTGCTGGACGCGCTCGCGGGCGAGGGCGTGCTTACCTATCACAGCAACACCTCGCAGAAATCAAACGATAAAACCGAGAAAATGCTCTCGCTGGACATGGAGGCGGGCGAAGCGATGGCTCGCATCAGCCGCCGCAGCCCCGCCCGCATGGACGTTGTCTCCGTGCTCGCGGACGGCGGCTGGATGAGCCAGAAGGAGCTTGTCTACATGACCGGCGTGTCGGACGCCGCGCTGCGCGACATGGTCAAAAAGGGCATTCTGCGTGAGCACTATGAGGAGCGCCTGCGCACGCCGGACTTTTCCGAGGTGGAGCGGGCCGCGCCGCCTGTACTCAGCGCCGCGCAGCAGCAGGTTTATGACGGCATTGCCGCGCTCATGGACGAAAATGCGCCGCGCGCCGCGCTGCTGTTCGGCGTGACCGGCAGCGGCAAGACGCAGGTCTACTTAAAGCTGATCGAAAAGGCGCTGGGGCAGGGCAAAAGCGCGATCGTGCTTGTGCCCGAGATCGGGCTGACGCCGCAGGTGCTGCGGCAGTTCGCGGCGCAGTTCGGCGACGAGGTCGCGGTCATGCACTCGGCTTTGTCCGTCGGCGAGCGGTACGACAGCTTCAAAAAGGTCAAATCCGGCCGCGCGCGCGTCGTGATCGGCACGCGCTCGGCGGTGTTCGCGCCGGTGGAAAACCTCGGCGTGCTGATTATCGATGAAGAACAGGACGGCGCGTACCGTTCCGAGCAGTCGCCGCGCTACCACGCGCGCGATGTGGCGAAATACCGCGTCGCCCAGCAGAACGCGCTGCTCGTGCTCGGCTCCGCGACGCCCTCGGTCGAGACGTATTACGGCGCAAAGCAGGGAAAATACCCGGTGTTCCGGCTGAGCGAGCGTTTTCTCGGCGCCGGGCTGCCCGATGTGCTGATTTCAGATATGCGCGGCCTCGTGCGCGAGGGGCGCACGGGCGTCATCGGTCCGCAGCTCGAAAGCGAGCTGATCGACACGCTGGACAAGGGCCGGCAGGCGATATTGTTCCTCAACCGGCGCGGCAACAGCCGCGTGATCGGCTGCGCGCTGTGCGGATGGGTGCCCGAGTGTCCCTCCTGCTCGACGAGCATGACCTACCACTCGGTGTCCGGCCGCGCGATGTGCCACTACTGCGGCGCGTCGGTCAAGATCACGGGCAAATGCCCGGTGTGCGGCGGCGAAAGCCTGTTCACCGAAACGCCCGGCACGCAGAAGGTCGAGCAGGAGCTGCACGAAAAGTTCCCGTCCGCGCGCGTGCTGCGCATGGACGCGGACACCATGCACACCAAGGGCGCGCACGAAAAGCTGCTGTCGCAGTTCGCCAGGGGCGAAGCCGACATCCTGCTCGGCACCCAGATGGTGACCAAGGGGCTGGATTTTGAGAACGTCACGCTGGTGGGTGTGCTGGACGCGGACCAGAGCTTATACGCGCAGGACTACCGCGCGCGCGAGCGCACGTTTTCGCTCATCACGCAGGTCGTGGGGCGCGCGGGGCGGCGGTTCGACACGGGCAAGGCGGTCATCCAGACCTACAGCCCGACCCATCCGGTCATCCTGACTGCGGCGCGGCAGGACTACGAGGCGTTCTACGAGCGCGAGATGGAGACGCGGCAGGCGCTTCAGTGCCCGCCGGTGTGCGGGCTGACCGTGCTGACCGCGGTGGGCGAGGTCGAGCAGCAGGTGCTCAAAAGCCTGCTTGCGCTCAAGACCCGCCTGCAAAGCCTGATGGAAGGGCAGTACGCGGATGTCAAGGCGCCGGTTCTGGGCCCGGCCGCGGCGCAGGTGGTCAAGGTCATGGGGCGCTACCGCTACCACCTGACCATGCGCGCGGACAGCAATGCGCGCTGGCGCTCACTGATCGCGGGCGTGATCCGCGAATTCATGCAGGACAGCAAGAACCGGGGCGTGACCGTGTTTGCGGATGAGAACCCAGATATGTAAGTATAGGGGGTATCCAATACCCCCTATATACGGGACGCGGTTCCGGCAGAAACCGCGTCCCGATACCCCCGGACGCCGCCCAAGGCGGCCGGGTCGGGGCATAAAAACGCACGCACATGTCGCGCGTTTTTATGCAAAGCAAGAAAGCATCTTGCTTTGCGATTAAATGCGCGCCGGAGGCGCGCGGGAGGGGAGAAGCAAGAGGAACGGAGGTGCCGGGCGCGGGACGCGCCGCGCAATTTTCCATTCTTCATTCTCCATTTTCCATTGAAAAGCGAGGAAATCAAGTGAAACGACCCGATTATACCATCCGGCGAGCGGCGGAGCGCGACGCGGCCGCTTTGCTGGACATTTACGCGCCGTACATCCGAGATACGGTCATCACGTTTGAATACGACGTGCCCGCGGCGGAGGAATTCGCCGCGCGCATCGGGGAAACCGCAGCTTTGCACCCCTACCTCGTGTGCGAGCGGGACGGCAAGCCGGTCGGCTACGCCTATGCGCACCGCATCCGCGAGCGCGCGGCGTACGACTGGGCGGCTGAGCTGTCCATCTACCTTGCGCCTGCGGCGCAGGGGCAGGGCGTGGGCACGGCGCTGTACCGGTGTCTGATCGACCTGCTCGCGATGCAGAATCTGCGGATTCTGTACGGCTGCGTCACCCTGCCGAACGAAAAGAGCCAAAAGCTGCACGAGAAGCTCGGCTTTTCGC
>USLE01000306.1 GCA_900555465.1 uncultured Butyricicoccus sp. | reverse complement strand
AAATATATTATAACCCGACCTCCCTGTTATGTCAAGCATTTTTTCAGGATTTTATGAATTTTCTTTTTCCATGCTGTCGAGCAGCCGTTCGTAGAACGCTTCGTCCCAGACATGGGTCTCGGACAGCTCCTCCGCGGTCAGCATGAAATACTGGTCGGACACATATTCCCCCCGGTCGGGCACCGGGTCGTCAAAGGTGCAGTCGATGTAATAGGTCTGCCCGTCCAGCCGCACGGCGTTCCAGCCGTGGTTCATCTCCTCGGAGGCGACATAGACGGTCTCCAGCCCCGCCGCCTCGCACAGCATGCCGAATGCGCGGCCGTAGCCCGCGCACACGGCCTTGTGGTCGAGCAGGGCGCCGTCGGCTGCAAACGGCGCGGTCGCGCCGTCCGGCGCCTGCTGCGCCGCCGTATCGACGTCGTATTCGCACAGGCGCACCAGCGTGTCATGCAGGGCGCGCAGCTTTTCCGCGTCTGTCATGCCGTCGGTCACGGCCTCCGCCGCAAGCATTGCCGCATATTCCCGCGCCTGCGCCTGCCGCGCCCCGCGCGAAACCTCGACGCACAGCTCGGTCGTATCGTCCGGGCGGGTGGTCGCGCGCAGCGCAAACGCATAGGGATACCGCGCCTCGAGCGCGCGGTACACCTCATTCGGGTCGATCTCCTCCGAGCGGAAGCGCACGCCTTCCCCGCCGTCCTGCGCATCCTGCTCGAGCAGGGCCGCCGCCTCGTAAGCGCTCTGCACATGCGGCGCAGCCATACGCGGCAGCCACAAAAGCGCAGCGCTGCCCGCCAGCAGCAGCACCATCAATATACCGGCAAACCGCCTCATGCCATTTCCTCCGAAACCACGAAGCGGACGGCCAAGCCGTCCGCCTAAAAATACGATTGTGGGTCACATCAGCTTAACAGTATAGTATACCGCCGTGATGAACAGATATGCCGCTGCGATGCCCATTGCGATCAGCATGCGCGCCGGCAGGAACAGCGCCGCCGCCACCAGTACGGTCATCACGATCGGGGTGACCGTCAGCATCGTGTACGCATTGCGGCTGAAATGCGTGTCGACCTTCCTGCCGCGCCAGACAAACTTGCCCTGCTTGCCGCGCAGCTTCCAGACGCAGACCAGCTGCACCACGGTCAGCACTGCCGCCGCGGCGAGCGCCGCATAAGCGACCCAGCCGAAACGCGCGGAAATGAGCGCGCGGTGCACCAGCCACATCAGGCCGAGCGCCACGCCCGCGTCCGCCGCGATCAGGAAAAACTCCGGCGCATAGGAATGGTAGATCAGATAATACACCGCAAGCGCCGGCAGGATCACATACAGCCCCTTGATCGGGCCCGTGCCCAGATAGCCGATGACCGCCATGCTCGCCGCCATTACAATGCTGGCGATCAGCACGTTGCGGCCGCAGATGATGCGGTACGATCCGTCACGCTTACCCATCAGCTCGCGCGCGAGAAGCACAACGCCCCAGATGATGCCGGCGATGCCGATGCCGAGCAGCACGCGCACCATGAGCATGCCGGTCGACCAGGTGTTTGTGTAGTCCAGCAGGCGCTGCACCACCATGAGCACCAGAACGCCCAGCAGGCAGACGCTGAACACGGTCAGCACCTTGTTGGTTGTATATTCTTCCTTACTGATTGGCTTTTTGCCTACATTGCTTTTGGCCAATGCCTACACTCCCTCTTTTTTACTCACATATTGCCGCCTGCATAAAGCACAGCGGCAAGCGCCGCAACAGGCGCAGTCTCGCACCGCAGGATGCGCGTGCCGAGCGACACGCTCACAAGCCCCGCAGCCTGCGCGGCCGCGGCCTCCTCGGGGGCAAAGCCGCCCTCCGGCCCGACCATCAGCGAAACCGTTTTCCCAACCCCGCCCGCGAGTGCATCCCGCAGGCCAGTTTTCTTTTCGTTTTCATAAAGGAACAGCGCGGTCTCGCTCTGCGCCGCGCGCGCGATCGCCTCGGCCACGGGCAGCACAGGATGTACCGCAGGCAGCACGCCCCGGCCGCACTGTTTGGCGGCCTCGACGGCGATTTTCCGCCAGCGCTCCACCTTTTTATCCGTCTTATCCGGACGGGAAACGCAGTTTTTGGACAGATACGGCACGATCTCGGCAGCGCCCAGCTCGACCGCCTTCTGCACGATAAATTCCATCTTATCGCCCTTGGGCAGCGCCATGTACAGTGTCAGGCGCTGGTGCGGCTCGGTGTCCGCCGGGTGGCTGCTGACGACGCGGCAGGCAACCGCGTCCTTTTCGACCGATTCGACCGTGCAGTCGTGGTCCGTGCCTCTGCCGTCGCACAGGGTGACCGCTTCGCCCGGGCGCAGCCGCAGCACGCGGCCGGCATGGTGCGCATCCTCGCCCCTGAGAAACAGCATGCCGTTTTCCGGCTGTCCCTCCAAAAAGAATCTTGGCATATGAAAATAATGAACCTTTCCTATTCTAGCAAAAAAACCTCGGTTTTGCAAGTGAACAATCCGTGAATCATTTTTTTGCGGTAAAAGCGGACCAATCCTCGCTGTTTGCGTGGTCTGAAATCACAAATCCCTGTACTTCGAGCGCCGCGCGCACCTCGTCCGCGCGCTCGTTCAGGATGCCCGAGCAGATCAGCGTGCCGCCGGGGACCAGCTTGTCCATGAACATCGGCGCCATGCCGATGATGACGTCCG
>USLE01000305.1 GCA_900555465.1 uncultured Butyricicoccus sp. | reverse complement strand
GTATTGACAGAATACCACCTGGCTGATATAATAGTCAAGCGTCATTGGAGAATACAGTATTTCCGTCTTTTCTCTTTTTTTTATGAGCCATTAGCTCAGTCGGCAGAGCATCTGCCTTTTAAGCAGGGTGTCCGGGGTTCGAATCCCCGCTGGGTCACCAAAACAAACCCGTCACGAATGTGACGGGTTTGTTTTTTCCCTTTTCACCCCCGGCTGGCATCCCGCATAGCCTGAAAGCGGGGTGATTTTCTTTGCGTTTTCATTTTGGACGTCCGGCCGCCGCGGCGCAGATCCGCAGCCCCGGCGGGCCGTGCGGCGTCGTCTCCTTTTATCCATACGGCCCGGATACGCTGGTCGTCGCTGATATCTGCCGCCTGCCCTGCCGCACCGGTCCGTGTGCGTCCGGTATTTTTGCCCTGCACATCCATGAGGGGAATTCGTGCGGCGGCGATAACTTTGCCGACGCCAAAGGGCACTTCAACCCGGGCAACTGCCCGCACCCGTTTCACGCGGGCGACCTGCCGCCCCTGTTTTCCTGCCGCGGCCATGCGTTCATGGCCGTGCTCACCGACCGGTTCCGCATCCCCGAGATCATCGGCCGCACGGTCGTCATCCACAGCGGGCGGGACGATTTTACCTCCCAGCCCGCCGGAGATTCCGGAACCAGGATCGCCTGCGGCGTCATCCGCCCGGTTTAAACCCAAAACCGCCCCAACCGGGCAGTTTTGCTCTGTTCTGCCCCGCTTTACAGCACAGGGGCAGTGTGCTATACTATACCCATCTTACGACAGATTACGGGGGGATTTGACATGATCAAACGAATGTGCGCCGCTCTGCTCGCCGCAGCTATGCTGCTCTGTGCGTCCGGCTGCGGCCCGAAACGCGAATCCGCGCAGGCGGTCGTGGAGCAGGCGATCAACGCCGTGCAGGAGATGGACACCGAGGCCATGCCGGCCTACTGGGGCGGCAGCCTGCTTGATGACGCGCTCACATCCGAGGATGCGGACGCCGATGCGGCCTATACCGCCGAAATGCTCGACCTGCTGACGGACAAGCTGGATTACACCATCACCGGCAGCGAGGAGGACGAGGACGCGGGCACGGCGACCGTCTCGGTCACGTTCACAAACGCCGACCTGTCGCCGGTCATGGAGGAGTTCCTGACGCACGTGCTCACGCTTTCGCTCGGCTATGCGTTCACTTCCGCAGAGGACCAGCCCTCGCAGGAAGAGCTGTCGCAGCAGTATATGGATATCCTGACCGAGCTGCTGCGGCAGGAGGACCTTGAAGTCAAGGAATTCCCGGTCGAGATCGGGCTGACGCTGACGGACGACGCATGGCAGATCACCGACGGCACGGACGCGGTCGACGCGATGCTCGGCGGCCTGATCACCTACTTCAACGAGCTGGCCGACGATCTGGATCAGGCGGCGCAGGACGCAGCCGCTGCCGAATGACCGTTTTTTCGCAGCCGTCCGGCTATCAGCCGGCTGTGGAAAAGCGGCAGGGATTATGCTATAATCCTCTCATGTGAAACCAACTGCAAGGAGTTTTTATGAGCCAGCCTTTATATCCCCGGCGCCCGCAGCGCCGCACAAAAAAGCGATCCCGGCGCCTCGCCCTGCTGATCCTGCTGCTGATTGCGATCATCGCAGCCGTGGCCGCCGGTGTGCTGATCTATCGCGCGCAGCACAGCATCATCAAGAACGAACTGGGCCTGCGCAATATCGAAATGGACCTGTCCCAGCTGCAGACCGGCGGCACGTTCTACGCCTACGAAAACAGCGCGGACGATGTGATCACCTCGGTCGGTGTCGACGTATCCACCTATCAGGGTACGGTCGACTGGGCGGCGGTCAAGGATTCGGGCGTGGACTATGTGATCGTGCGCGCCGCCTACCGCGGCTACGAGACCGGCAAGATCGTGCCGGACGACCTGTACGAGCAGAACATCCGCGGCGCGGCGGATGCCGGCCTGCACGTCGGCGTCTACCTCTACTCCCAGGCGCTGAGCGAGGACGAGGCCAGAGAGGAAGCCGACTATCTGCTCGGCCTGATCGAGGGCCTGCCGATCGATTACCCGGTGGTCTATGACCAGGAGGAGTACACCGCCGACCAGGCGCGCACGGACGGCCTGACCGGCGAGCAGGCGACCCTGAATGCGCTCGCCTTCTGTGAGCGCGTGTATGACGCGGGCTACATCCCCATGATCTACACCAACAACGACTGGGCGCAGAACATGTACGACATGGAGCGGCTTGACCACTACCCGATCTGGTATGCGGACTATACCGCTGCCCCGTCCCTCACCGGCGGCTTCGCCATGTGGCAGTATACCGACAGCGGACAAGTCCCCGGCGTCACCGGCCCGGTCGACCTCAACCTGCTGTTCCTGCCCGCGGAATAAATGGCACCGTATCCCAACCCATGACCCGGCGGGTCATGGGTTTTCTTCACTGTGTCAGACCGCACTTTTTTGCGCAAAGCCCTTGACTTGGAGCGCACTCCAAGTGGTAAAGTAAAATTATGAAATTCCCCATTCCATAAAGGAGGCGCTTTGTCATGGCGATCACGGATTCCGCCAGGGCATATTACGAAAAGATGTTCCCCGGCAAGGCCGGCACGCTCGCGCAGACCGACCCGGAATTTGCCGAGCTGCTGTGCAACTTCGCGTGCGACGAG
>USLE01000304.1 GCA_900555465.1 uncultured Butyricicoccus sp. | reverse complement strand
TCTCCACCACGCCGAGCAGCGGGATGTTGATCATCTGCGCCATCTTGACCGCTTTGCCCACGATCATGGAGACCAGATCCTGCGGCGAGGTGACGACCAGGATTCCGTCCACCGGCAGGGACTGGAACACGGTCAGCGGCACGTCGCCCGTGCCGGGCGGCATATCGACGAACAGGAAGTCCACGTCGTCCCAAACCACGTCCGACCAGAACTGCTTGACCGTCTCCGCAATGATCGGGCCGCGGTAGATGACCGGGTCGTCCTCATTGGGCAGGACAAGGTTGATCGAGACCATCTGCACGCCGCCCTCGCTGCGCGCGGGCAGGATGCCTTCTTCGCAGCCCTCGAGCTTGTCATGCACGCCGAAAGCCTTGGGGATGGACGGGCCGGTGATATCCGCGTCCAGCACGCCGCAGGTGTAGCCCTTGCGGGTCATGCCGACCGCCAGCATCGAGGTGAGCAGGCTTTTGCCCACGCCGCCCTTGCCGGATACCACGCCGATCACTTTTTTTACCGTTGCAGCGGGGTTTGCCGCGACTTTCAGGCTCTTTTCGCCGCCGCAGCCCGCCGAGCAGGAATCGCAGTTGTGCGAGCAACCCATAGTAAACAACTCCTAACATATCTTTTCTCGCCGGTTTTTAGTATACCGCATTCCGCGTGTTTCCGCAAGGGCGCACCCCTGCCGCTTTTCTGAAATTTTTATCAAAATTTCAGGAAGCCGCCCCCACTAAGCTGCGCGCCCGCGCGCATTTGAACTGAGCCCGGGATGCAGCCGCAGCTAAGCCGCGGTGCATCCCCTCGTCCGGACCTGTACGGTCCGGACGAAGGGCAAAGCGCTGACAAAGTCCTTCTCGCCGGAAGCTGTACGCTTCCGGCGAAACACTGGCAAAGCGCCGCCGCTCGTTGGGGGAAACGAGACGACGGCGCTTTGCCGATTCACTACACAGATTTGAAAAAGGGGGGTAAAAGAGAAATAAAAGATCGGTAGGCTTGTCGGTTCGGGATTGCGGCTTCCCTTATCGACATGCTTAGTATACCCCATTTGCCCGCCCGATGTATGAACAGTTTTTGAACGGCCTGTGAAAGATTTGTTGCCTGCGCGCGGGGCGCCCGGGGAAATGGGAAGCGCCCTGTTTCCTAAGGGGAGGGAAACAGGGCGCATACCAATGCAAAATGAAAAAGAGGGTAAAAAGAAAAGGTGAAAGAAAGAAAACAAGGTGTAAAAAGGAGTTCGTCGGTCGGGTGGGTGTTTTCCCTTCCGACAATCATAGTATACCGCAGCATTGCAGAAAAAGTGTGAACCATTTTTGAACAGAGTTTGAAAGGTTTTTTACAAAATCACCGCGCCCGCAGAAGCAGGGAAACGCCCCGGTCCGTGGGGGAACGGAGCCGGGGCGCTTTCCTGTCATTTCACAAAATAAAGGGGGGTAAAAAGAGAAATAAAAGATCGGTAGGCTGTGTCGGTTCGGGATTGCGGCTTCCCTCATCGACATGCTTAGTATACCGCATCCCACGCGCCAATATGTGAACCGTTTTTGAACAGAGTTTGAAAGGTTTTTTACAAAATCGCCGTGCCCGCAAAGGCGGGAAAACGCCCCGGTCCGTGGGGGAACGGAGCCGGGGCGTTTTCTGTCATTTCACAAAATAAAGGGGGGTAAAAGAGAAATAAAAGATCGGTAGGCTGCGTCGATTCGGAATTGCGGCTTTCCTTATCGACATGCTTAGTATACCCCATTTGCCCGCCCGATGTATGAACAGTTTTTGAACGGCCTGTGAAAGATTTGTTTACATCCGCTTTTTGAGCAGACGGATGTCGTCGCCAAAAAAGCGCAGCGCCATAAACTCGCCCAGCAGCCGCGAGGCCACGGCCGGCGAATACTTTTCGCTCAGCGCCTCGGGCAGCAGGTTGGTGTTGATGATCATGGGGCGTTTTGCCATCAGGCGGTTGTTGATCAGGTTATACAGCGCGGACACGGTAAACGCCGTGCCCATCTCGGTGCCCATGTCGTCGATGATGAGCAGGTCGGCGCGCTCGTAGCGCGCGGCGCGCTCCGCCGCGGCGGCGCCGTCGCCGTTGCCGAACTTGATGGTCTCATACGCGGAAACGATATTGATCGCCGTATCGTACGCCACCGAGAAGCCCCGCGCGGACACCGCCTCGGCGATGCAGGTCGAAAGGAAGGTCTTGCCCAGCCCGGTCGAGCCGTACAGCAGCAGGTTGGGCGAATCCTTGCCGAAGTTTGCCGCATACGCCTTGCACTCGTCCAGATTGTATTCCATATTCTCGCGCGGGGACACGCCGAGGCGCGTGTCCGGCCGCGTGGAATAGTATCCCATGTTGAACCGGCTGAAATTCTGATCCTGAATGGGCAGCACAGCGGAAAGCTGCTCCTTGAGCAGCTGCGCGTACCGCTCCTTGACGCAGACGCACAGCGCGCTGCCGTTGTAGCCCGTGTCGCCGCACCTCGCGCACAGCGGCTTGTCGGTCAGGTAGTCCCCGGGCAGGCCGAGCCCGCGCAGCAGCCGGGCGCGCTCCTCCTGCAAGGACAGGTTGCGGTCGCGCAGCTGCGCGATCGCCGCCTCCGGGTCGCCGCCGGATTCCATTGCCGCCTTGAGCACCGCCGCCGCGGTCGAGGACAGTCAGGTAGTCCCCGGGCAGGCCGAGCCCGCGCAGCAGCCGGGCGC
>USLE01000303.1 GCA_900555465.1 uncultured Butyricicoccus sp. | reverse complement strand
CCTCGGGCAGCGTCATGGTCGCCGGGCAGATCGCGCAGATGCCGTGCGCGGCCTGATAGTGCGCCATCGCGGAGAGCGCCTCGTGCGTCCCGTCGCACAGGTCATAGCCCGCACAGCCGTGAAAATGGATGTCCACCAGCCCGGGGATCGCGTACAGCCCGCCCATATCGCAGGCGTCCGCCGAGGGCTGGGCCGAGCCGATGCGGTCACCCGAAAGCGTCAGCCCGCCGGTGCGGAAGCTGCCGTCTGGCTGGTAGATCCTGAGATTGCGAAACTCCATAGGCGATTACAGCAGGTCCATGCTCTTGGACAGCGCCGCCTCGTCCGCGACGACCGAGACGTCGGTGTGCAGCTGGAGGATGGAGGCCGGCACGCGCGGGGTCACCGGGCCGAAGAACGCCTGACGGACGATGTCCGCCTTGTTTTCGCCCGAAACCACAATTACGATGCGGCGCGCGAGCATGATGGTCTGCACGCCCATCGTGTACGCCTGACGCGGCACGTCGTCCGCGGATTCGAAAAAGCGCTTGTTGGCCTCGATGGTGGACTCGGTCAGATCGACGCAGTGCGTGCCCTTGGAGAAATACTCGTCCGGCTCGTTGAAGCCGATGTGCCCGTTCAGGCCCATGCCGAGCAGCTGCAGGTCGATGCCGCCCGCGGCCCGGATCGCCGCGTCGTAGCGGGCGCACTCGCGCTCCGCGTCCATCTGCGCGCCGTCCGGCAGGTTGATGCGGCTCTCCGGCACATTGATCGCGTCGAAAAAGTTTTTATGCATGAAGTAGTGGTAGCTCTGGTCGTGGTAAGCGGTCAGGCCGCGGTACTCGTCGAGGTTGAAGGTAGTGCACTCGCCGAAGTCCACATCGCCCTTGTTGTACCACTTGATCAGCTGCTCATAGATGCCGATCGGGGACGAGCCGGTCGCGAGGCCCAGCACGGAATCCGGCTTGAGGATGACCTGCGCGGAGATGATGTTGGCGGCCTTGCGGCTCATATCGTTATAGTCCTTTGCACGGATGATCTTCATAAGTTTTTACCTCTCTTCTGTGTATTTCCAAAGGAAAAGGCGGGCTTTTGCCCGCCTCTGCTCTCCGAGGGGCGCCCCCTCTGCCTTGGGGAACAGAATACGGGGCCGACTCGGCTGATTTCTTACAGATTGTCCTTCAGGAACTGCTCGAGCGCTGCTGCCGCTGCTTCCTCGTCCGCGCCCTCGATGGTCAGGCGGACGGTGTCGCCCTGCTTGACGCCCATGCTCATAACGCCCATGATGCGCTTTGCGTCGACTTCCTTCTTGGGGCCGGCGATCTTGATGCTGGACTTAAACTGAGCGGCCTCCTTGACGAGCATGCCTGCCGGGCGCGCGTGGATGCCGAGTTCATCGGTAATGGTGTACTCAAAGGTTTTCATAACAGCATTTTCCTTTCTATCGTTACATTTTTGAAATGGACTGCAACATGCCTTGTCAAGCGGAGCGTCGCGGGCGGGGCGGGCCTGACGCATCCATGCGCAGGCAGTATGCCCTTTTGCGGCAAAGTTATCCGGTGCAGGCGCATTCCGCGGGGCGCAGCCGCCGCAAAATGAAAAGAACCAAACTCCTGCGCCGCCGGGCATCCTCTTTTTCAGGCCGGGTGCGAGAAATTTGGTTTAGCCCGCCAATACGGCAACAATCCGATCCGGGGCGATGTTCGCTTGTTGTTAACATTGTAACAAACCGGCACCTATTTTTCAAGACAGTAGCCCTCGGACAAACTGCCAAAAAATAGGACGACGTTTTCGTAAAAAACACACAAAGCAGCAGGCGATGATACAAAGCCTTTGACGGGAAAGGGGATTTTTGCTATGCTGAGGGAAGAAAGAGAAAGCGAGGTGCAAAAATACATGAAGATTGACGGGAACGAACTGGCCATGTTGCAGGATAAGCTGGACCGGGAAGGGAAAAAGCAAGAGGCATGGGAGGTCAAGCAGGAATTCCTGCGGCAGGTGCGCGAGGCGGGCGACCACTGCCCCTGCCCCGAGGCCTGCCCGCACCACGGCAACTGCTTTGAATGCGTGACCATCCACCGCGGCCACCGCGACCACCTGCCCATGTGTCTGTGGGACATGGTAAACGAGCGCATCGCAGCGCTCAGCCACATGACCGAGGGCTCGCTGCGCGCCTATGAGGACCGGCAGGCGGCGGGCTGCGCCGGCTGCGAGGGCTGCCAGGAAAAGGGATAAGCATAATAAACGAAAAAAAGCCAGGGAAAACCTGGCTTTTTTATTGGCTCAACTGCCACAGAGCGCCTCGAGCACCTGCCGCGCGGCGCGCACCGCCTGTTCCTCGCAGCGCCAGACCTCGAACTCGCTGATGCCGGGCAGGCCCATCGGCACGCCCGCGCGGCGGAAGACCATGCGGCTGTCCTCGGTGCGCTTGGCGGAGAGATGGAAGGCGCGCGCGCCGGTGTGGGGCTGGAGCGCGCGGATCACGTCCGCATTGACCCCTGCGCCGATCAGGATCTGCGGCGCGTCCCCGCCCGCCGCGACCAGCGCGCGCAGCAGGTCCGCCCCCTCGGTGCAGGAAGCGCGCTGCCCCGAGGTCAGGATGGTATCCACCCCCAGCCGCCGCGCCGCCTCGAGCGCCTCGAACGGGTCGCGGCAGACGTCAAACGCGCGGGGCAGCGTGACGCCGCAGCCGCCCGCAAGTGAAATCAG
>USLE01000302.1 GCA_900555465.1 uncultured Butyricicoccus sp. | reverse complement strand
CGCATGGCGGAGATGGTCGCGAAGTGGGGCGAGGGTCTGGACACCCCCTGCGGCTACAACCAGATCGGCGCGGTCGTCGGCGCGACCTATCCGGAGGAGCAGAAGGTCGTGCGCGAGCTGCTGCCCAAGAGCTACTTCCTCGTGCCGGGCTACGGCGCGCAGGGCGCGACCGCGAAGGACATCGCGAACGCCTTTAACGACGACGGCCTCGGCGCGATCGTCAACTCCTCGCGCGGCATCATGTGCGCGTGGAAAAAGACCGGCAAGGACGGCGAGGACTACAAGGAAGCCGCCCGCGCAGAGGCGATCCGCATGCGGGACGACATTGTCGCTGCAATAAAATAAATGGAGAATGAAAAATGGATGATGGAGAATGGACATACATTTTCCATTCTCCACGCTCAATTCTCAATTTGTATGATATAGAACTGGAGATATGATATGAAAAGAGCTTATTTGCTTTTGGCAGACGGCACCCTGTTTGAGGGCTACTCCGTCGGCTACGAAGGGCAGAGCATCGGCGAGGTCGTTTTCAACACCGGTATGGCCGGCTATCAGGAGGTCCTGACCGACCCCTCCTACTACGGCCAGATCGTCACCATGACCTACCCGCTGATCGGCAACTACGGCATCAACTTTGAGGATTACGAGTCCCGCAAGAGCTGGGTATCCGGCTTTATCATGCGCGAGATCGCGGAGTACCCGTCCAACTGGCGCTGCCGCCTGACGCTGGATGAATACCTCAAGAAGCAGAAGGTCATCGGCCTTGCGGGCATCGACACCCGCCAGCTCACCCGCAAGCTGAGAAACGCGGGCGTTATGAACGGCGTGATCTACACCGAGGGCTGCGAGCCGGACGAAAAGACCATCGAAGAGATGAAGGCCTATGTGGTCAAGGATGCGGTTAAGGCGGTCACCTGCGCGGACAGCACGGTCTACCCCGCCGAGGGCGAGACCCGGTACCGCATCGCGCTGTATGACTACGGCGTCAAGTACAACATCGAGCGCGAGCTGCAAAAGCGTGGCTGCGAGGTCGTGACCATCCCGGCGCTCACCCCGCCGGAGGAGATCGCAGGCAAGTTTGACGGCGTCATGCTGTCCAACGGCCCCGGTGACCCGGCCGAGAACGTCGAGATCATCGAGAACTTAAAGCGCCTGCTCGAGACCAACATCCCGATCTTCGGCATCTGCCTCGGCCACCAGCTTTTAAGCCTCGCCATCGGCGCCAAGACGACCAAGCTCAAGTACGGCCACCGCGGCGTCAACCATCCGGTCAAGGATCTGGACGCGGACCGCACCTATATCACCAGCCAGAACCACGGCTACGCGGTCGTCGGCGACTCGGTCGATCCCAGAATCGCCCGCGTGCGCTATGTCAACCTCAATGACGGCACGGTCGAGGGCGTGGAGCACATCGGCCGCCCGGTGTTCACCGTGCAGTACCACCCCGAGGTCTGCCCGGGCCCGATGGATACGTCCTATCTGTTTGACAAGTTCATTGAAAATATTGAAAACGCAAAGGGAGGTGCTCAGTAATGCCGCTGCGCAAGGATATTCACAAGGTAATGGTACTGGGCTCCGGCCCGATCGTCATCGGCCAGGCGGCCGAGTTTGACTACGCGGGCACGCAGGCCTGCCGCGCGCTGCGCGAAGAGGGCCTCGAGGTTGTGCTCGTCAACTCCAACCCCGCGACCATCATGACCGACAAGGCAATGGCGGACAAGGTCTACATCGAGCCGCTGACCGTCGAAGCGGTGCAGGAGATCATCAAGAAGGAGCGCCCGGACTCGCTGCTGCCCAACCTCGGCGGCCAGACCGGCCTGAACCTCGCGATGGAGCTGTGCGAGAGCGGCTTCCTCGATGAGATGGGCGTCAAGCTGCTCGGCGCGAAGCCGGAAACCATCGCCAAGGCCGAGGACCGTCAGATGTTCAAGGACACGATGGAAAAGATCGGCGAGCCGTGCATCGCGTCCAAGGTCGTGCACACGGTAGAGGACGCGGTCGAGTTCACCCGTGAGATCGGCCTGCCGGTCATCATCCGCCCGGCGTACACCCTCGGCGGCACGGGCGGCGGCATCGCCTACACCTGGGACGAGCTGCGCGAGATCGCCGCGACCGGCATCATGTACTCCCGCGTGGACGAGATCCTCGTCGAGAAGTGCATCACCGGCTGGAAGGAAATCGAATACGAGGTCATGCGCGACGCCAAGGGCAACGCGATCACGATCTGTAACATGGAAAACGTCGACCCGGTCGGCGTGCACACCGGCGACTCGGTCGTCGTTGCGCCCAGCCAGACCCTGTGCGACAAGGAATACCAGATGCTGCGCACCTCTGCGCTCAACATCATCACCGAGCTCGGCATCGAGGGCGGCTGCAACGTGCAGTTCGCGCTGCACCCGACTTCGTTCGAGTACGCGGTCATCGAGGTCAACCCCCGCGTTTCGCGTTCGTCCGCGCTGGCATCCAAGGCGACCGGCTACCCGATCGCCAAGGTGACCGCCAAGATCGCGATCGGCTACGGCCTGGACGAGATCACCAACGCCGTCACCGGCAAGACCAAGGCCTGCTTCGAGCCGACCATCGACTACTGCGTGGTCAAGTTCCCGCGCTGGCCGTTTGACAAGTTCGTCTATGCGGACAACACGCTCGGCACCCAGATGAAGGCGACCGGCGAGGTCATGGCGATCGA
>USLE01000301.1 GCA_900555465.1 uncultured Butyricicoccus sp. | reverse complement strand
AGGCGATCGCCGCCATCGCGGGCGAATATATCGACGACATCACGACCGACGCACTCGGCAACCTGATCTGCCGCAAAAAGGGCAGCGGCAAAAAGCTGCTGTTTGCGGCGCATATGGACTCGATCGGCGTGGTCGCGACCTGGATCGACGACAAGGGCTTTATCCGCTTTTCGCAGGTCGGCGGGCTGTTCAAGGGCGACCTGATCAACATTACGGTGCGGTTTGCAAACGGCACGCGCGGCGTGATCTCCTATGAGGAGAAAACGCCCTTCAAGGATCTGACGCTGGACAACCTGTTCATCGACATCGGCGCAAAGGACAAAGCGAATGCCGAGCAGCAGGTGCAGATCGGCGACTTTGCAGTGTTTGAAGCGCCGCGCTTTGAGCAGAACGGCGTACTCTGCGGCCCGTATCTGGACAACCGCATCGGCTGCGTGACCCTGCTGCTCGCGATGGAGCAGCTCGCGGAAGCCGAGACTGAAAACGACCTGTACTTTGTGTTCACCTCGCAGGAGGAAGTCGGCCTGCGCGGCGCGGGCGCGGCGGCCTTTTCGGTCGAGCCGGATGTCGCGATTGCAGTGGACGTGACCGACACGGGCGACCTGCCCGAGCGCAAGACCCCGATGGCGGTCGACATGGGCAAGGGCCCGGCGGTCAAGGTGATGGACCGCTCGGTCATCTGCACGCCTGCGGTGTGCGCGGCGCTCGAGCAGGCGGGCGCGGACTGCGGCGTTGCCACCCAGCGTGAGATTTTGCAGTTCGGCGGCACGGACACGTCCGCGCTGCAAAAGGCGCGCGCCGGCGTGCAGGCGGGCGCCATTTCCATCCCGACGCGCTACATCCACTCGCCCAGCGAGATGTGCGCGGTGTCCGACGTGGAGGGCGCGGCAAAGCTGCTCGCGCGGTTCGCCGCTATGTGATCGTTTGAGACAAAAAGGGAGCTGATCCGGCCGGATCAGCTCCCTTTTCATTTATGCGCCAATGCCGCCCCTGGTTCGGCAAATATTGTGCCCCCGCTGTGATATGATAGACCCCAGGCGGAGGTGCGGCATGGTCGTTTATCTGGATGTGCTGTTCGGCGCAAACGCGCTGATGGACTACATAACCCTGCTCGCCGCGGCCCGGCTGGGCGGCGCGCATGTCAAGCGGTCCCGCCTGCTGCTCGCCAGTCTGCTGGGCGGCGGCTATGCGGTGCTGGCAGCCGTGCAGCCGGTGCTGGCGCTGCTGCCGCTGCGCGTGCTCGCCGGGATCGGCATCTGTGCTGCTGCCTTCTGGGGACAGGACGCTTTCGCGCGGCTGTGCGCACTGTATCTGGTCGTCGCGGCATCCTTCGCGGGGCTGGCCGCCGCGCTGGGCCATGCGGCGGGACGGCAGCTGCTGTACGGCGCAAGCTACTATTTCGCCGTGCCGCTGCGTGTGCTGCTGCTTGCGGCGGCGGTGGGCTATGCGGTCAGCGGCGTGCTGCTGCGCGGCGACGCGCTGCATGGACCGATCCGCCGTGAGATCGAGCGCCTGACCATCTGCTTTGACGGCCGCGAGCGCGCGGTGCGCGTGCTGCATGACACGGGCAACGGCCTGTCCGAGCCGGTGTCCGGTAAGCCGGTCATCGTGCTGGAGCGAAAAGCGGCAGACGGGCTCATGGGCGGCGTGCTGCCGGGCAGCGAGACCGATGCCGCCGCCCTGCTTGCGGCCCTGCCGCCCGGGCTTCAGCATCGCTGCGGGCTGCTGCCCTACCGCGCGGTCGGCACAGAGGGCGGCCTGCTGCTGTATTTCCGGCCGGACAGCGTGCGCCGCGCAGACGGGACCGCGCTCGACTGCGTCTGCGCGGTCGGGCCGGCAAATATCGGACAGGGCGCGTACGAGGGACTCATCGGTGTGTGAAAGGGAGAGAAGCATGATAATCAAACGGATCATCGAGGCGCTGCGCCGCCTGTTTACCCGGCAGGCAGTCTATTACATCGGCGGCAGCGAGGTGCTGCCGCCGCCGCTTTCCGCTGAGGAGGAGGCTGCGGCGGTCACAGCCTGCCAGGCGGGTGACGAGCACGCGCGCAGCATGCTGATCGAGCACAACCTGCGGCTGGTGGTGTTCCTCGCGCGCAAATTCGAGTCCAGCGGCGTGGGGACGGAGGATCTGATCTCGATCGGCACGATCGGGCTGATCAAGGCGGTCAGCACCTACCGGAGCGACAAAAACGTCAAGCTCGCGACTTATGCCTCCCGGTGCATCGAAAACGAAATCCTGATGTACCTGCGCAAGATCGCCGGGCGGCGCACCGAGGTCTCGCTCGACGAGCCGCTGTCCTCAGACTGGGACGGCAACGAGCTGCTGCTCTCGGACATCCTCGGCACCGAGCCCGACAGCGTGCTGCGCCCGCTCGAGGACGACGTCGACCACACATTGCTGCTGCACGCGCTGGGCAGCCTGCCCGAGCGCGAGCGCCGGATCATTTCCATGCGGTTCGGGCTGGGCCTGCCCAAAGCCATGACGCAAAAGGAGGTCGCCGACCTGATGGGCATCTCGCAGAGCTACATATCGCGGCTGGAAAAGCGCATCATCGCGCGCATGCGCAAGGAGATCCTGAAGTATTCCGTCTGAGCCGCGGACATAAAAAGACTTAGGGCATAATATTGCCCTAAGTCTTTCTTGTCATCCCCCCTTGAAAAACTGACACATTCCGCCAAGCAAAGCTGACACAAGCT
>USLE01000300.1 GCA_900555465.1 uncultured Butyricicoccus sp. | reverse complement strand
TTCGTCGAGCAGCAGACCCGGCAGTGGTCGGACGCCATCAACACAAAGCGCCAGCCGATCGATGACGGTTGCTATCCCTACCTCCGGAAATACAGCCATACATGGCCGCAGCTGCAGGACATTCTGGAGGGTGCAAACCTCCATGCGGAAATCCTGCAATACTTCAGCCATATCTTTGAGCAGAAGGCATCCACCGATTCGGTGAAAGCCCAGCTGGACGAGATCCTGACCGGTCTGGTCACGGATTTTGACGACGAAGAGCTGCCGCTGCGAAAAGAAGAGAAATTCGAGCAGTTTGTCGTCGATTTTGCGGGCGATGAAAATCGCGCCCGCCAGAATATGCAGGTGGAGCAGACCGCTTTTGAAACGCACAAGGACTTTACGCAGCTGCTAACCGATGCCGCCATGAAGCCGGAAAGCACGCATGCCAGCGTGTCCACACAGAAATTCGCCATTGCGCTTTCCCGCGACTGGGTGAGCAACGCCTATAACGACATCACCGCGCAGAACCGCATGAAGATCCCGCATGAAATCGAGATCAATGTGGACAGCTTCAACGACAAGACGACCGACGGGCAGAACGAAACCGATCTGCTCGGCAGATTCAGCGCCCTGGTCGACAGCGAAAAGGCAGCGGCTCTGGCGCAGTGTGTGCTCACCGGGTTCGACCAGTTCTGTCTGTACGGCGGCGGTGCGATCGCACTGATCGGCGTCGGCATGCTGATATCCGGCAGCATGCTGCTCGGCCTGATTGCAATCATCGCAGGGGCCGGGCTGGCCATCCATCATTTCTCCAGGAAAAAATCCGTTGAGACCTCCCGGCAGAATATCGAAACAAAGTTTGAGGAAAAGCGGACAAAGGGCTCGGAAATCATCCGTGCCGTCCTTGCGGAAGTGGTCGATTTCCGGACCGAATTTGCAGAGAAGGATGCAGAGAGCCAGAAGGTGGTCGATTTTCTGGGACAGATCACGCCGGATCAGTACGTCCGCAAGCTCTCGGATTCCAACAGACGCATCAAGGTGTAAGGAGGGGTATGCGTGGACGCAAAATCGAAAGCGAATTTTATCAATTCTGTGGCAGGTGGAGAAAAGGTCCCCTGCCCCCAGTGCAGCGCATTGAATGACGCGGGATCAAAATTCTGCACGGTATGCGGTTCGCCGCTGGCGCCCGCCCCGGCGGAGCCTGCGGAGTCTGTTATCTGTGCAGCGTGCGGTGCGGCCAACGAAGCGGGCTCCAAATTCTGTATCCGCTGCGGCGGCGCGCTCGAGCCGGCGCCGGCAGCAGCCCCAGAGGCCGAGATGAAACCTGCTGCGGAGGTTCCGTTTGCCCGCGTGGGCAGCGCCCAGCCTGCAAGCCCCGAGCCGCCCGCGCCCAAGGCCGAAACCGCCTTTGCGCCGGTGCAGCAGCCTGCGCCGCAGGCGCCCGAGGCAGTTCCCTTCCCCCCGGCCGCAGCAGAGGAGGCGGAAGAGCCCAGCGCTTTTGCACTCGGCCTGCCGGATTGGGATATCGTGCCACCGCAGGTCGTGGTCAGGAGGAAGAGAAAATGATGCAGGCCCCGCATACATATGCCGAATGGGTAAAGGTTCTGGATCTGTTCAGAGCCAGGCAGGATGACAGGGAAGTGCTTGCTGCGATGCAGCAGGGCTCGCTGGAGTGGCAGTCCGGCGTGGCGGACCGGTTTTCCAAAAGGCTGGTTGATGCGGTCAATGCCCGCATGAATACCGCTTCGGACAAATTCCAGCGGGATATGAGCAACGCCCGCGGCGCAGAGGGCGCGATCGTGCAGGCGCTGCTCAGCCTGCGGAAGGAAATGGCATTGCTCGCACAGGCCGTCGATATCCCCTCTCTGCCGGAGGAATACCGCAGGCAGTATGTGCAGCTGGTGCTCGATCAGGCCAACCACATGCAGGATTCGCTCGAGGATTCCGCCAAAAAGGATCGGAGCGGCAAGCTGTCGAGCATCGTGCGCAACCACCGCGTCAACGCATTTTAAGGGGGAATAAGATGAGCGATATCGCAGAAAGCAAGGAGCTGTTAAAGCGCTACTCCATTGCCCGTATTCCGTTTATTGCGATCAATACGATCGAGCCGAGCCGGACGCTGGATGTCCTGAAGGAGATCGCAGGAGAGCTGCAGCTGCCTTTTTATGCGCACACGCTGACAAAGGGCGTCTATGACCTTGCGACCGACAAGCCCGTCAATGATGACAAATCGGTCTACAGCGCGCTGGATTTCATGACCGAGCAAATGAAGCGCAAGCAGTATTTGACCATCATCCTGACGGAAATCCCGGATATCAACACGGAAAACAGCGACTCCAAGCAGATTTTGGCGCTGGTCAATCTGGCAAACGAAACCGGCGGCGTGGTGATCGTGCTGACCAACAACGCGGTTTGGAACCAGCTGCAGCGTCAGGGCATGACGATCAAAATCGACCTGCCGAATGAAGACGAGATGTACGCCATCATCAAGGAGTATATCGACGATTACCGGACCGAGATCCCCATCGAGTGGGATAACGGGGATGTGCGCGAGGCGGCGTCCACGCTTGCAGGTGTGACCAAGATCGAAGCAGAGAACGTGATCGCTGCGCTGATCGCCAACAAATGTATCCGCAAGTCCGACATGGATGAGATCCGCTTTGCCAAGGACCGCCTGTTTTCGGATATCTCCGGTTTGGAAAAAATCGATGTGGATGCAAGCGTCAAGGA
>USLE01000299.1 GCA_900555465.1 uncultured Butyricicoccus sp. | reverse complement strand
CGCATCCACCATCACGTCGGTCGGCTCGCCCGCGCCGTACTTCTCCTGAAAGCAGGTGTGGCAGCCCAGATCCAGCTGCGCGATCGTGGGGTTGTAGATGTATTCGTTGGTCAGGATCAGGTCGCGCGCGCCGAGGTGTATCTCGCTTGCCAGCGCCGCAAAATCCGCATATTCCGCAATGGACGGAATGAGCTGAAAGGCTTTCATGTTATATGCCCCCTTACCTTAAATATCCGGGAAGTACTTCGCGTCCGGCGCGGTCACCCACTCGTATTCCTTAACCGTGGTGGTGATGATGTTCTTGTCGTCCTGCAGACGGATGCACCACAGGTAGTACTCCGCGTAGCCGGGCGCCGCCGCCTGCGAATGGGTCACGTTTGCGGGCATGCCGGTCAGGTCGTTGTGCTTTACCTTATAAGCATCGTCGCCGTACTCCGCAAGGCCGTAGCCGTTCTCCGGCAGGAACTTGTAGTAGTACATCTCCGGCTCCACATGCTGGTGCGGCGGGTAGGAGGACCACTTGCCCGGGAAGTGCACGACCTCGCCGATGAAGAAGTTGGTCTCCGGGCAGTTGGAGCGGTCGAAGAAGGTGCGCACCATGCGGGTGGAGCACTCGTTCATCTGGCCCGCGCCGCGCTCCTCGTTGGCGCACAGGCAGTCCTCGGGACGCATCAGCCTGGCCTCGAAGCTGCGCCCATTCTCAGTGCGCGCAACCGCGACCTCGGTCTCGGTCTCCGCGGTGATGGTCACCTTGGTGTTCTGCGGCACATGCAGCAGGATCGCGCCCTCGTGGAAGCAATCGCGGCGCTCTACGGTCTCGGTCTTGCCGTCCCACGCGAAGGTCACCCTGCCGGAGAGCAGGTCGTAAACGACCTCCTGCGCATAGTCAAAGTGCATCACGTCGCCCGCCGCCATCTTGACGACGCCGAACTCGAGCCCCATCATCTCCGGGTTCTCGGCCGCGGAAATCATCTTGTTATAGCCCTGCTCAAACGGGCCTTTGCTCGTGTATTTCATGTTTTTTCGCTCCTTTTTCCCAATTTTGCGTAGCAGAAAGCCGCCCGCTCTGCACGGGCGGCTGTGCCTGATCCATATATAAGGTTAAGTACCGGGCGTTTTCCCCTATCTTCCTGCCGGCTCCGCCCGCGCACAGCGCGCGCTGCCCGCACGCGCTGCACCTTCGGACGGTGTGAGAGAAAATAATTCCAGAGAATGCAATGGGCGGTACAGCCTTGGAAGAAGAAAAGGGAATAACAGTTGCTGTGCTGCCGCTGAAATCATCGTGCGGCAGCGCCTCAGTGCCTCAGTACATTCTCGCCTCTGCGAGGTGGTCGTCGATGCGCTTACGCGCTTCCTTGACCGCGTCAGACTTCGAGGTCGAAGCCACGCCGATGTGCCACCAGGACTCATAGCCTTCCGCCATCGTCTTGGGCAGGACCTTTGCGTCGATGATGCAGGAGCCGGTCTCCTTCTTGGCATCCTGCACCGCCTTGCGGAACTCATCCGGGGTCTTCGCGTAGAACGCCTTCATGCCGTAGCCTTCGCCGATCTTGCCGAAGTCGGTGTAGCAGTACTTGCCGTCCAGCTTGCCGGTCTCCTCGTTGCGGTGACGCATCTCGGTCGCGAGCGAGCCGATGCCGTTGCCCATCTGCAGGTTGTTGATGCAGCCGAACGCCGCGTTATCGAATACGACAACCGTGATCTTGGCATTTTCCTGGATCGCGGTCGGGATCTCGGAGTTGAGCATCATGAAGGAGCCGTCGCCGACCAGCGCGTAAACTTCCTTATCCGGCTCAGCCAGCTTGGAGCCGAGCGCACCGGCGATCTCGTAGCCCATGCAGGATGCGCCGTATTCCATGTTGTAGGAATCCTTTGCGTCGGTGACCCACAGGCGCTCGAGGTCTGCCGGCAGGGAGCCCGCCGCTGCAACAACGATCGCGTCGTCGTCGATCTCCTCACGCAGGATGCCGACTGCATTGGACTCGGTAATCGTGCCGCCGATGTCGTTGACATAGTCGTTCATGATCTTCTCGGTCCAGCTCGGTACGCACGGTACGAACTTGCCTTCGCCGAAGCCCTCGCCGTGATACTGGACGCCCAGTACACGCAGGCGCTCCTCTTCCCAAACCTTGCGGATCTTCTCGATCTCGTCGGTGTAAGCGCTCTTGTAGTTTGCTTCCTTGAGCTTCGCCATGATCGCCTCGAGGGTGACCTTTGCGTCGCCTACGCAGCGGGTCGCGTCCAGCTTCTCTGCGTGGAACTCGGAGGTGTTGATCGCCAGCACCTTGATGTCCGGGTTGCGGAACAGCACCCACTTGGAGCCGGTGACAAAGTCATTGAAACGGGTGCCGACGCCGATCACGAGGTCGCAGTCCTTGCACAGCTCGTTGGCTGCCAGACCGCCGGTGACGCCGATGCCGCCGACAGAGAGCTCAAACGAATCCGGCAGCGCGGAGTGGCCGGCCTGGGTCTGGGATACCGGGATGTTGAACGCCTTGCAGAATTCCATCACGGTCTCGCCGGCCTCAGAGTAACGAACGCCGCCGCCGGAGATGAACATCGGCTTTTTGGAAGCCTTGATCAGCTCGACCGCCTTGTCGATCTCGTAGTCATCCGCAACGCGGCGGGCAACATGATGGACGCGCTTCTGGAAGAAGTAATCCGGGAACGCAAAGCTCTCGCCCTGTACGTCCTGCGGCATGGAGATGACCGCGGTGCCGCAGTTTGC
>USLE01000298.1 GCA_900555465.1 uncultured Butyricicoccus sp. | reverse complement strand
CTCGGCGGTGAGATCGTCGAGATGAAAAGCCTGCCTGCGGCGGACTGCATTGCGCTGATCGGCCGGCTGGAGGCTGCGGGCATCCCGTGGGCGGTCACGCCGGTCAATGAGCGGATCTGCGTGACATCGGACGAGCGATATCTTGCCTTTGCACCGCCCGAGTATTTTCCGACGCATTGTGACCCGTCGTTCGATTACCGTGCGCTGCGCGAGCTGTACAAGGTCAATATTGTCTGCACGGCGAAGCAGGAAGGGACGATCGACTTCGGCGGCCTGCCGACCGTGCGCTATAACCGCGATTTGCTGCTCATCGAGCCGACCGAGAAGCAGAAGGGCATCCGCCGCATGGTGGACCGGCTGGGCGTGCCGGACGAGGACGTGGTCGTGTTCGGCGACGGCACGAACGACGTCTGCATGTTCGGGCAGGGCTGGTTTTCGGTCGCAATGGGCAACGCGCGCGACACACTCAAGGCAAAGGCGGATTACATCACCGACCCGGTCGATCAGGACGGCCTGTGGAACGCCTGCGAGCATTTCGGATGGATTTGACAAAGGAGAGGGCAAATGCTGTTTGATACCCATGCGCATTATGATGATGCGCGTTTTGACGAGGACCGGGACGCGCTGCTGTCCTCCATGCCGGCGAACAACGTGGGGCTGATCCTCAACCCGGGCTGCGATGTGGAGTCTTCGCGCAAAGCGGTCGGCTATGCACAAAAATACCCGTTTGTATACGCTGCTGTGGGCATCCACCCGGAAAATATTGACGAAAATTGGAATAATAACCTTGCGGTCATCAAGGAGCTGGCGCAGACCGAGCCCAAGGTGCGCGCAATCGGGGAGATTGGGCTGGACTACTACTGGGAAAAGGACGAGCGCGCCCGCGCGCGGCAGCAGGTCGTGTTTGCCAGACAGATGGAGCTCGCGCGCGAGCTGGGCAAGCCGGTCATCGTGCATGACCGCGACGCGCACGGCGACTGCATGGAGATCACGCGCCGCTATCCCGGCGTGACCGGTGTGTACCACTGCTACGCGGGCAGCGTGGAGATGGCGCGCGAGCTGCTGAAGCTGGGGTATTCCCTGTCCTTCACCGGCGTGATCACGTTCAAGAACGCACGCCGCGCGATCGAGGTGATCCGCGAGGTGCCGATCGACCGGCTGATGGTGGAGACCGATTCGCCCTATATGGCGCCTGAACCCTACCGCGGCCGCCGCAATTCCTCGCTGTATGTGCACCGCATGGCGGAAACCATCGCCGAGATAAAAGGGATGGATGCGGCGGAGGTGGAGCGCATCACGACCGAGAACGGCAAACGTTTGTTTGGAATTTCCTGACGAAAAAATGCTTTTTATCCTTGACAGATGCGTCGGATTCCGGTATAATAATTTTTGTCGTCAGGACAGACCGGACGATGCTTTTCGGGGGTATAGCTCAGCTGGGAGCCTGCGAAATTAAAAGTATGCCCCCCAACGAGCAACCAATAATCGACAACTTCATATTACACACCCTATAAATTTCCATTTTTGGAAAAATATGGGGGTATAGCTCAGCTGGGAGCGTCGAACATACCAACACGCACCCCCATCTGAGAGCCACTTTTCGACAACTTAATACAGGTTTCCCTATAATTTCCCATTTATGGGAATATATGGGGGTATAGCTCAGCTGGGAGAGCGCTTGAATGGCATTCAAGAGGTCAGCGGTTCGATCCCGCTTATCTCCACCAAAAAAGTTAGGGAAACCAACTAAAAACACTCGTTTTGGCAACAAAACGAGTGTTTTTAGTTCCCTGCGCAGATCAACATATTAAATGCCACTCTTGCGCACCCCCATTTAGGGCGTTCTGAATTTTTTCGGAACGCCCTTTTTTCATGCCCGAAAGGATGTGCAGGCATGGAGGAACAAACCTTTTTCGATTATTACTATGGCGGTGAAAGCGAGCAGTTTGCCTTTTACCGCATCCCCCGGCAGCTTGTGACCGGCAGCTATTTCAAAAACCTGTCCACAGACGCCAAGCTGCTGTATGGCCTCCTGCTTGACCGCATGAGCCTGTCCATGAAAAACGGATGGTACGATGAGCAGGGGCGTGTTTATATATACTACCCGCTGGACGAGATACAGGAGGCGCTCTGTTGCAGCCACGGAAAGGCCGTCAGGCTGTTTGCGGAACTGGACACCGGCAAAGGAATCGGACTGATTGAACGTATCCGGCAAGGCCAAGGCAAGCCCGCGAGAATCTATGTCAAGCAGTTTACGACCCGAGCCGTACCACCTCCCCCTCCCGCCGGGCCGGAGCCGCCGGGACTTCCCGAAATGGAACATCAAGAAGTCCAAAAACCGGAAGTCTTGACTTCTCAAAATGAAACTTCAAGAAGTTCCAAAATGGGAAGTCAAGAAGTTCCAAAATTGAACGGAAGTTATATTGATATAAATAATACTTACAAGAGTCAGCTTAATCAATCAATCTATCCGTCCGGCCTGCCGCCGGAAAACGGCGGGCGATGGATGGACAGACAGACGTGCAGAGAGCGCATAAAGTCAAACATTGATTACGACTGGCTGGCAACGCAGCGAAAAGACTACGAGATGGAAGAAATCGACGAGCTTGTGGCCTTGATTGCCGACACCGTATGCAGCACCAAGCCCACGGTGAAGATCGGCGGGGATGAAATCCCCATCGAGGAGGTGCGGCAGCGGTTCTTATCTCTGGATTCCTCGCACATCGAGTATGTAC
>USLE01000297.1 GCA_900555465.1 uncultured Butyricicoccus sp. | reverse complement strand
GCACGGCGTCATGGCCAACAAGCAGACCTATGAGATCATGACTCCCGAGTCGGTCGGCATCCCGAAGAACGCGATCGTGCTGGGCAAGCATTCGGGCCGCCATGCGTTTGAGGACCGCCTGCGCGAGCTGGGCTACTCGCTGGATAAGGAGAAGCTCGACAAGACCTTTGAGAAGTTCAAGGCGCTGGCGGACAAGAAAAAGGTCATCAAGGACCGCGACCTGGAAGCGCTGGTCGGCGCGGTGCCGGTTTCCGGCGAGGAGCGCTATACGCTCGACCGCTTCGTGATCAACTCGGGCAACACCATCACCTCGACGGCGGTCATCCGCGTCAAGAAGGGCGACGAAATGTTCGAGCGCAGCGCGGCTTCGGACGGCCCGATCAACGCGGCATTCCGTGCGATCAACAAGATCGTCGGCAAGGAGATCGAACTGGAGGATTACTCGCTGCGCTCGATGACCGACGGCGAAGACGCGCAGGCTGAGGCGATCGCCAAGATCTGCATCGACGGCAGTGAGATGGTGACCGGCCGCGGCGTATCGACCGACGTGATCGAGGCCTCGATCAAGGCATATATCAACGGCATCAACAAGTATTTCATTGACTGAGGGCAGGAGGAAGCATCTGTTATGGGCATGACAATGACGCAGAAGATCCTCGCAAAGCATGCGGGGCTGGAGAGCGTGGCCGCCGGGCAGCTGATCGAGGCGAACGTCGATCTGACGCTTGCAAACGACATCACCGGCCCGGTCGCGATCCGTGAGATGGAGAAGGCGGGCTTCGACAAGGTGTTCGACAACACCAAGATCGCACTCGTCATGGATCATTTTGCACCGAATAAGGACATAAAATCCGCTGAGCAATGCCTCGAGTGCCGCGAATTTTCCAAGAAGCACAATATTGTCAACTTTTTTGACGTCGGCGCAATGGGCATCGAGCACGCGCTTCTGCCCGAAAAGGGCCTGACCGCCCCGGGCGAGCTCATCATCGGCGCGGACAGCCACACCTGCACCTATGGCGCGCTGGGCGCGTTCTCGACCGGCGTCGGCTCGACCGACCTCGCCGCCGGTATGGCGACCGGCAAGGCGTGGTTCAAGGTGCCGAGCGCAATCAAATTTGTACTGAAGGGCAAACTCAGCCCGTGGGTGTCCGGCAAGGACGTCATCCTGCACATCATCGGCAAGATCGGCGTGGACGGCGCGCTGTACAAGTCGATGGAGTTTGTGGGTGAGGGCGTTTCCTCCCTGTCGATGGACGACCGCTTCACCATCTGCAACATGGCGATCGAGGCGGGCGCGAAGAACGGTATTTTCCCGGTCGACGACAAGACGATGGAGTATATCAAGGGCCGTGTTGACCGCGAGATCACGGTATTTGAGGCTGACGCAGACGCGGAATACGAGCAGGAGATCGAGATCGACCTGTCCGCCCTGAAGCCGACGGTTGCGTGCCCGCACCTGCCGGAGAACACCAAGACCATCGACGAGCTGGGGCACATCGAGATCCAGCAGTCGGTCATCGGCTCGTGCACCAACGGCCGCATCGACGATATGCGCGTTGCCGCCGAGATCCTCAAGGGCCGCAAGGTGCATCCGGATGTGCGCACGATCATCATCCCCGCGACGCAGGAGGTCTATCTCCAGTGCATCGAGGAGGGCCTGACCAAGATCTTCATCCGGGCCGGCGCGATCGTTTCCACCCCGACCTGCGGCCCGTGCCTGGGCGGCCACATGGGCATCCTGGCGCACGGCGAAAAGTCGGTTTCGACCACAAACCGCAATTTCGTCGGCCGCATGGGCCATATTACCTCGGAAATTTATCTGGCAAGCCCGGCCGTTGCCGCGGCGAGCGCGGTAGCTGGCTACATCTGCGCGCCGGACGACCTGAAGTAAGGGAGGAGACCGCACTATGAATGCAAAAGGCAGAGTTTTCAAATACGGGGATAACGTCGATACCGATGTCATCATCCCCGCGCGTTATCTGAATATCGCAGACCCCAAGGAGCTGGCGACCCACGCGATGGAGGACATCGACGCGGAATTCGTACATAAGATGCAGCCGGGCGACATTGTCGTGGCGACGCGCAACTTCGGCTGCGGCTCGTCGCGCGAGCACGCGCCGCTCGTGCTGAAGGAAAACGGCGTTTCCTGCGTCATCGCATCCTCGTTTGCACGCATTTTTTACCGCAACGCCATCAACATTGGCCTGCCGATCCTCGAGTGCGGGGCTGCGGCGAACGGCATTGACGACGGCGACACGGTTTCGGTCGATTTCGACACCGGCGTGATCACCAACGAGACCAAGGGCGAAACCTATCAGGCGGCGGCCTTCCCGCCGTTCATCCAGAGCATCATTCAGGCGGGCGGCCTTTTGAAGTCGCTCAAGGAAAGAGGGGAGTAAGGCCGATGGAATACAATATTGCAGTCGTCAAGGGCGACGGCATCGGCCCGGAGATCGTTTCTGAGGCCATGAAGGTGCTCGATAAAGTCGGCGAGAAGTTCGGCCATACCTTCCATTATCAGGAGGTGCTTGCGGGCGGCTGCTCGATCGATGCAAACGGCGTCCCGCTGACAGAGGAGACCATCGAGATCTGCAAAAACGCGGATTCCGTGCTGCTCGGCGCGGTCGGCGGCCCCAAGTGGGATGAGGTGCCGAGCGAAAAGCGCCCGGAAAAGGCGCTGCTCGGCCTGCGCGCGGCGCTCGGCCTGTTCGTCAACCTGCGCCCGGCGCAGATGCACAAGGC
>USLE01000296.1 GCA_900555465.1 uncultured Butyricicoccus sp. | reverse complement strand
CCCATGAACACCTTTGCGGGGTTAAAGTTATAGATCAAAAACGCTGCAAGGCCGCCCGCAAGCGCCGCCGCGAAGATCATCACGCCTGCATCCTGCCGCGCAATGCCGACAGCCACAAAGAAAATCGCGACCGGCAGGGTCACGCCCGCGGCAAGGCCGTCGATGCCGTCGGTCAGGTTGACCGCGTTATCCGCGCCGACAATGACGAACGCGGCAAAGATGATGTACAGCGGCCAGGGCAGCGGGATCGCGATATCCGTAAACGGGATCCAGATAACGGGCAGGCCGTCCGACTGGAGGAACAGCACCAGAATGAACACCGCTGCGACCAGAATCTGCAGCACCAGCTTCTGCTTGGGGCTGAGGCCGGCGTTTTCCTTCTTTTTGATCTTGGCGTAGTCGTCCACCAGGCCGACCGCGCCGTATGCCGCCGCAAGGCCGAGCACTGCAAGCGACGGCACTGCCAGCCCGCCCAGCAGCAGATTGCCCGCCACAACGGCGACTGCAATGCCGATGATGAACATAAAGCCGCCCATCGTCGGGATGTTCTGCTTGTTCATGTGCCATTTCGGCCCGATCTCCAAAATCTTCTGGCCGAATTTCATCTTGCGCAGATAGCGGATCACCGACGGGCCGATCGCCGCCGTGACCACAAACGCGACCGCGCAGATGATCAGCGCAGTCCGGATATTGATTGGTGTCATTCTTCCACGTCCTCCCCTAAGAACAGCTTGAGCGCCTGCTCCATCCGCATGCCGCGGCTTCCCTTGAACAGCAGTGCGTCGCCTTTTTTCGCATCCTGCCGCAGCGCCGCGACAAGCGCGGGCTGGTCGTCAAACGCAAACGCCCGCTCCATCCCTTTTTCCTTTGCGCCCGCGACCATCGCATCCGCATCCGGGCCGTAGGCATAAAGCGCATCCGCATACTGTGCGGCGGCGCGGCCCGCGCGGCGGTGGCCTTCTTCCGCGTAGTCGCCCAGCTCGAGCATCGAGCCGAGCACCGCAAAACGGCGTCCATCGGGCGCCATTGTGCCGAGCACCGCGAGCGTGGCTTCCATCGCATCCGGGCTGGCGTTGTAGCAGTCCGCATAGATGTGATAGCCGTCCTGCTCGTAGATATTCTGCCGCATGCCGCTCGCTTCATAGGACTGAAGGCCTTCCGCGATCTGCTCGGGCGTCTCGCCCAGCAGCAGGCCGACCGCCGTAGCCGCCAGCGCGTTTAAAATATTGTGCGCGCCCGGTATGGCGAGCTTTGCGGTGAATTTTCCGCCCACCGGCAGGGTCTCCGCCGGCAGGCTGTTATTTACTATATCAAATGCGCCATCCCCGCGGCAGTATGCCACCAGATCGCATTTGTCGTTTTCCATGCCATAGGTGATCACACGGCAGCCGAGCTGCCCGCGTTTGTCCCACAAAAGCGGCTCGTCGCCGCAGAACACCGCGCATCCGTCCGGCCGCAGCCCCTCGAGGATCTCGAGCTTTGCCTTGCAGATGCCCTCGCGCGAACCGAGGAACTCGATGTGCGAGGTGCCGATGTTGGTGATGACCGCGATATCCGGCTGCGCCGCTGCGGTCATACGGGAGATCTCCCCGAAGTGGTTCATGCCCATCTCGGCCACCATGACCTCGGTGTCCCGCGTCATGCGGAAAAGCGTCAGCGGCAGGCCGATCTCGTTATTCAAGTTGCCCTCGGTCTTCCGGGCGTTGAATTTCTGCTTTAAAACCGCGTACAGCAGCTCCTTGGTGGTGGTCTTGCCGACCGAGCCGGTCACGCCGACCACCCTGCCGCCGCACAGCTCTCGATAGCCGCCCGCAAGGTCGAGCAGCGCCTGCGCCGTGTCCTCCACATAGAGCGCAGGCACCGGGTATTCCTCATTCCGCCGGTGGGATACGACCGCCGCGGCGCCGTTTTCCACCGCTTTTGCGATGAAATCATGCGCGTCAAACCGCTCGCCCTTGATGGGCAGGAACAGCGCTTTTTCCGGGATCTGGCGCGAGTCGGTCGAGACTGCGGTCAGTTCGGCCTCTCCCCTTGCTTCTCCCTTGGTCCATGACGCAGCCTGTGCGAGCGTAAAGCGTTCCATTTGGTCAGTCCCCCGTCAAAAATTTTATCATTCCTGTTGCGCCGCACCCCGCTCGCAGCGGGGTACAGCGCAGCAAACGCCCCTTATCGGGCAAAAAAATCTCTTACGATCTCGCGCTCATCCATGTGGTGCTTGACATGGTTGACCTCCTGATAGGTCTCATGCCCCTTGCCCATGAGGACGATGATATCATCCTTTTTGGCATGGGCGAGCGCCCAGTGGATGGCCTCCGGCCGGTCAACGATCACCTGCATGGGCGTTTTGGTGCCCTTCATGCCCTCGAGGATATCGTCGATGATCGCCTTCGGGTCCTCGGTGCGCGGATTGTCGCTCGTTACGATGCAGAAATCCGCGAGATCCGCTGCGATTTTGCCCATCTTGGGGCGCTTGGTGCGGTCGCGGTCGCCGCCGCAGCCGAACAGCGCGACCACCCTGCCCTTGGCAAAGCCGCGCACCGCGCGCAGCACGTTTTCCACGCCGTCCGGCGAGTGCGCGTAGTCGATGAGCACGGTGTAGTCCGTGTCGGTCGGCACAACCTCGACGCGGCCCTTGACGCCGGTCGCGGTCGCGAGCGATTTGGCCGCATCCGCGAGCGGCATGACAAGCTGGAGCACGATGCCCAGCGCGGTCAGCGCGTTTTCCGCCGAGAAATGCCCCGGGATGGGCAGCTT
>USLE01000295.1 GCA_900555465.1 uncultured Butyricicoccus sp. | reverse complement strand
TATATCGACATCCAGTCCGAGTGCCTCAACCGCGACCTCGAAGCGGGCAAGATCACCCTCGAGGAGATGGGCGAGTGGTTCAAGAACCACCACCTGAAAATGCTGTCCTACAACGCGCTGTGCTTCTTCAACATGAAGCAGACGCAGGAGGAGAAGGACGCTGTCATGGCTGAGCTGGACGAGATCATCCGCCGCTGCGATACCCTGGGCTGCAAGATGATCGTTGTCGTGCCGTCCAAGGATATGAAGGAGCGCGGCCTGACCCCGACCCGCAAGGAGATCCGCGAGGATGCGGTTGCAGTGCTGAAGGAAATGGTTAAGAAGTGCGAGCCGCACGGCATCAAGCTGAGCCTCGAGTTCTGCGGCGAGCCGGCGATGACCATCAACCGTTTCGAGGACGCTTACGCGATCGTCGAAGAGGTCGGCAGCCCGATGGTAGGCGTAACGCTCGACCAGTACCACTTCTACGCAATGGGCTCCGGCTGGGATACCCTCGAGAAGGCGGACGGCAAGAAGATCTTTGTATGGCACTTAAACGGCACCGAGGATCTGCCCTGCGGCTGCTACTACAACAACGATGAGAAGCGCATGTGGCCGGACGCGGAGGGCGACTGCCTGCCGCACGCCCGCTATGCGGACACCCTCAAGAAGATCGGCTTTGACGGCGACTGCTGCACGATCGAGATCTTCCGTCCGGAGTACTACGAGATGGATCAGGAAGAGAACGTTAGGAAGTCTGCGGAAGTCACCAAGGCGCACGTTGCGAAGTACGCACAGTTCTGATCAACTTTTCGATAAAAGCAAGGAGAGATTGACATGGCAAATGTAAAAATCGGCGTCGTCGGCTGCGGCCGTATCGGCAAGCTGCATATCAATAACCTGATCAACAGCGTATCCGGCGTAGAGGTCGTAGCGGTTGCGGATCCGATGCTGGACAAGTCCGGCGCACGCGAGTGGCTGGCAGAGCGCAATATCACCAACGTTTCCACCGACTTTATGGATATCATCAACAATCCTGAGGTCGAGGTCGTGTTCGTTTGCTCGTCCACGGATACCCACTGCGATATCTCGATGGCAGCGGTAAACGCCGGCAAGCACGTCTTCTGCGAGAAGCCGATCGACTACGATATCGAGAAGATCAAGAAGCTGCTCGCTCTGGTCGAAGAGAAGGGCGTCAAGTTCCAGGTTGGCTTCAACCGCCGCTTTGACCACAACCACAAGGCTGTGGCTGACGCGGTCAAGAACGGCACGATCGGCGATCCGCACATCGTCATCGTTTCCTCCCGTGACCCGGAGCCGCCCCCGGCTTCCTACGTTGCGGTTTCCGGCGGCATTTTCTACGACATGATGATCCACGACTTCGACATGGTGCGCTACGTCACCGGTTCCGAGGCTGTTGAGATCTCGGCTGTCGGCTCGTGCCTGGTCAACCCGAACCTGCAGGAAGAGTCCGGCATTCCGGACGTTGACACCGCTGTTGTCACCATGAAGATGGCGAACGGCTGCATCGCGGTCATCAACAACTCCCGTCAGGCAGTTTACGGCTACGACCAGCGCGTAGAGGCGTTCGGCTCCAAGGGCATGGCGTCCGATGCGAACGATCTGATCAACACCACCACCATCACCACGGTTGACGGTGCGCACTCCGAGAAGCCGCTGTGGTTCTTCCTCGAGCGCTACAACCAGGCGTTCATCGATCAGGTTATCGCGTTTGTTGACGCGATCCAGAACGACAAGCCGGTTCCGGTCGGCGCTGTCGACGGCCTGCGCCCGGTCCTGATGGCCAAGGCTGCGACCGAGTCCTGCCGCAACGGCGGCGTTTACGTCAAGGTAGACGAATAAGCCCTGCGGCGGCACACCCGCTGTGCCAAAACTCCATACAAACAAAGATGGACAAGAGGCTGAACGCCTCTTGTCCATCTTTTTTGTCTATGCAGCCGGGCAAGATGTTGCTCTTGCGGTTTTTCGGAATCCGTCTATTATTATAAACGCTTACTTTCCCGTTCCCACGTGCGTGGGCATCACACAGAACGGAGGAAAAACCATGTCATTCGATCCACTCAAGATCACGGCACTGACCAAAAAGATCATTGCCCTGCCCGACCAGCCCAACATGCAGCCGGATGAGCTCAAGCAGTATTTCGACAGCAGCCCGGAGGAGCTGCGTGCGGCCATCAACGCGCTGTGCGACGCGCTGACCGCCCCGACTGCCTCCGCCAACCTCGGCTTTGCGCAGACCGCAGGCATCCCCGCGTCGACCATCCAGGCCGCGCTGGAACACCTGCACCAGCAGCTCACCAACGCGGTCATGGGACAGATCCCTTCGGGCAGCGTCACGGGCGACAAGCTGGCGCAGGATGTGCGGAACCGTTTTTCCGCGATCGAGGCTGCCGCCGAAAGCGAGCAGAGCACCCGCGCGTCCACGGACAGTGCGCTCGACGCCCGCCTGTCCGCTGCGGAGACCGCGCTCCTGTCCAAATGCGAGGTCTATATCGGTACCTACAGCGGCAACGGCGCCGAGCAGCGGACCATCTCCCTCGGCTTCACCCCCAAGGCCGTGCTGCTCATGTCCTCCGACGGCAGCGCCTTTTACCGGCATAACTACACCAACTATCTGTACGGCGGCCTTGCCACGCCCGCCTCTCCGGTCACCTGCACGTTCGACGATGTTTCCCACAACGCGCTCGACATCGTGACCGGCGGTTTCCGCGTCTACCGTTTCTCCCATACGGACGGCTATATCAATACCAATTACTG
>USLE01000294.1 GCA_900555465.1 uncultured Butyricicoccus sp. | reverse complement strand
TATGCTGTGGCGGTGTATTCGCGCACCAGGTCCAAGCTGACGGATTTCCTCGCGGAGACCGGCGTGCAGTGGTGCGACACGGCGGCAGAGTGCGCTGCCGGGCGGGACGCGGTCATCACAATGGTCGGCTACCCGCAGGACGTGGAGCAGGTCTATTTCGGCGAAAACGGCATCCTGTCCGCGGCCAGAGAGGGTGCGTACCTGATCGACATGACGACCACCGACCCCAAGCTCGCGGTGCGCATCGCAGCAGAGGGGAAAGCGCGCGGCCTGCATGTACTGGATGCACCGGTCTCGGGCGGGGACACAGGCGCGAAAAACGGCACGCTGTCCATCATGGTCGGCGGCGAGGAAGCGGATTTTGCAGCCTGCCTGCCGCTGTTTCAGGCGATTGGCAGGCAGATCGTGTATGAAGGCCCGGCGGGCGCGGGCCAGCACACCAAAATGGCAAACCAGATCGCGATCGCGGGCACGATCGCGGGCGTGTGTGAGGCGCTTTTCTACGCCGAGCGGGCGGGACTCGACCCGGAAAAGCTGCTTGCGAGCATTTCCAAGGGCGCAGCCGGTTCGTGGCAGATGGAAAACCTGATGCCCAAGATGGTGAAGGAGGATTATGCGCCCGGCTTTTTCCTCAAGCATTTTATCAAGGACATGAAGATCGCGCAGGCGCAGGGCGGCGCGCTGCCCGTTTTGGAGCGCGTGTGCGCGATGTACGGCGATCTGGAAGCCGAGGGCATGGGCGACCTCGGCACACAGGCGCTCATCCGCCACTATCGCGGCGAATAAAAGTGCATAGTAAAAGCCGCAGGTGGTCGCCTGCGGCTTTTTTGTGTATTGCGTATTGGATTAATATTCGACCTTGACCGCCTTGCCGGTGTGGAACGAATCCGTGATCGCGTAGGTGACCACGGTCGCCTTGGTGCCGTCGTATACGGTCAGCTCGGGCTTGCGGCCCTTCTGGATACAGTCGATAAAATCGACCATCTCGAGTAGGTAGGCTTCCGCAAAGCGCTGCGGGAAGTTCTCGACGATCTCCTGCCGCGCGCCGTACTGGTCGTATACCATCACGCGGTCCTTCCACGGCACACCTGCCACGCGGATGTGGCCCTCGGTCGCGACGATCTCGGTCTCCGTGTGGTAGCCGTGCGGCGCGGTGCGGCCGACGTGCAGGAAGGCCACCGTGCCGTTGTCGAACTTGAGCATGGCCATGCCGGTCTCGGTGTCGCCGTTTTCGGTAAATTCAGGATGCTTGAAGGTCGTGCCCGCGGCGTAGACCTCGGTCACCTCGCCGCCGAGGAACCAGCGCATCAGGTCGATGTCGTGCGAAGCGGCGTCGATGAAAATGCCGCCCGAGGTCTTGGAGAACTTGATGCAGCTCTCGACCAGCGCCTCAGGATCGAGGCCGGTCGCCTTGACCAGATAGGGCTTGCCGATCTTGCCTGCGTCGATCTGCGCCTTGGCGTCCGCATAGGACGGATCGTAGCGGCGCATAAAGCCGAGGAAGAACAGCTTGTCCGGGTGACGCTCTACCGCGGCCTCGGCGCGCTTGCACTCCTCGAGCGAGCAGCCGAGCGGCTTGTCGGTGAATACGTGCTTGCCCGCGTCGAGCGCGTACTCGATCATCCAGCAGTGCTCGGGCGACGAGGACACGATGACAACCGCCTCGATATCCGCCTCGTCCACCATCTGCTTATAGTCCTTGGTGACGAAATCCACCTTGAGGTAGTCCTTCGCCCAGTCCAGCTCCTTCTGCTCGAGCGAGCAGGCAGCCATCAGCCTGCAGCCGGGGATCTTGAACGCCAGATTTTCTGCGTGGACAGAGCCCAGACGGCCCAGACCGACAATGCCGACTTTGACTTCTTTCATGTGTTTTTCTCCTTCTCTGGAAATAATTTCTCTCTCTTGCAGCCGGTTGCTGCATTTCTTCTCCGTCGATAATCATACCACCCCGGCAGGGGAAACGCAAGCAAAACTGACCAAATACCGGGCGGCAGATACCCGCATTTATGGCAGCTTAGCAGTCGGCCGGCATGTGTGACAAAATCCTCGCGATCATTTAACAAAATATTCATAAACGGCACTTGACTTTGCCGTCCAGCGGTGGTAAATTAAGTTTAGCACTCGGGGGAGTGGAGTGCTAACGTCTTTCGGAAAGGAGTTCGCTTCGGTGGAGCTGTCAGAGAGAAAAAAACAAATACTGAAAGCAATCATCGGCGACTATATCCGCACGGCTGAACCGGTCGGCTCAAAAGCGCTGACCGAGGGCCACGCCCTCCCGTTCTCCTCGGCGACCATCCGCAACGAGATGAGCGAGCTGGAGGAAATGGGCTATCTGGAAAAGCCGCACACCTCCGCCGGCCGCATCCCCTCGCCGCGGGGCTACCGCCTGTATGTTGACGAGCTGATGGAGCAGCCGCAGGACACCGGCGAGGAGGATCCCTCGCTGCAATCCATGATGCAGACCAAGGTGCGCGAGCTCGACCGCCTGATTCAGGAGGCCGGCAGGCTGATCTCCAGCCTGACAAACTATGCGTCGGTTGCCGTCACCCCGGCGATGACGCAGATCTCCATCCGGCAGTTTGAGATCATTGCGGTCGACAAAATGAATTTCGTCATCGTCGTGGTCACGGATTCGGGTACGGTCAAAAACAAGATGGTGCGCACGATCGCAAACGTCTCCAAGGACGAGGCCGAGCTTTTGACCTACGTGCTCAACCAGACGCTGACCGGCCTGCCGCTCAGCCACATCACCGCCGAACG
>USLE01000293.1 GCA_900555465.1 uncultured Butyricicoccus sp. | reverse complement strand
TGCCGGTCTTGTGCTTCCGGACTGCCTGCCCGCCGCCACAGGATCGCTGCCATCTGTTCCCGCGTCACCGGCTCCTCCGGGCCGAAGCGGCCGTCGCCGTATCCGCCTGCCACACCATTTGCATCCGCCCATGCCACAGCCTGTGCATACCACGCTTCTGCCGCAACATCTGTAAACGAAACAGTATGGGAAACCGCAGGGCTGCCCGCCTGCCGGTATAGAATCGTTACCAGCATTGCACGGGTCATAGTATCCTCAGGCGCGAAAGCCGTGTCCGAGACACCGGTCATCAGCCCGTGCTCTGTGCAATACCCGACCGCCTCTGCGTACCATGCGCCCGAGGCAACATCTGTGAAATTGGCAGCTCCCGCCGTACAAAACATGCCGCTCCACAGCGTGCAGGCAGCCAGAAGCAACGCCGCTATCTTTGTTCGCATCAGAACCCCTCCCTGTCAGCGGATAGAGTGTCCCATATCGTAGGCCTGTCTGCCATGCACGGCATGGCTGCGGATCTCACCCGGCGCATCCGCAGCCGTGCCGCGGACAACGCCGGCCAGCCGGCATTTCTCGAAACAGGCAACCCAGCCTTCCAGCCCCTTGACTGCACCGTCCATCGCGGAAGGGTCTTCGTCCGCCGCGGCAGTGAGCAGATAGACTTCCCGAAAGGCATAATCGACCGGGAACAGCGGATTTGCGCGGTCGAGCAGAGTCTTCATCTGGCCGCTCATCTCGTAATAATAGATTGGGGTTGCAAACACCAGCACATCCGCCTGCGCCATCTTCTGCACGATCGCGTCCGCGTCGTCCTGTATGACGCAGTGTCCGCTCCGGCTGCGCTGACAGGCCATGCAGCCCCGGCAGAAACCGATCTCCCTGCCTGCAAGGCTGACCTTTTCCACCATGTGGCCTGCCTCCCGTGCGCCGCGGATAAATTCCTCGGCCAGAAGGTCGGAATTGCTTTCCTGCCGCAGGCTGGTCGAGATCACCAAAACCGATTTACGCATATTTTACCGCTCCTTCCAATGCTGTTATCTGCTGCCGGTCCTGCCCATCGTCCGCTTCCCCGATCATGCGGAGCAGACGAGCCGGCACGCCGCCCACAACGGCATTTGCCGGCACATCCCTGGATACCACCGCACCGGCGGCAATCACTGCGTTGTCCCCGACGGTCACACCCGGCAGCACGACCGCATTCGCACCGATCCAGACGTTTTTCCCGATATGGATCGGCGCCGGGCACAGGTCGTGCCGCTCCTCCGGTGCAAACCCGTGGTTAAGCGTCGCCAGCACTACATTATGGCCGATCAGCGCGCCGTCGCCGATGGTTATGCCGCCCTGATCCTGAAACCGGCAGCCGCTGTTGAAAAACACATGTTTCCCAATGGTGATGTTCTTTCCGCAGTCCGTGTAAAACGGCGGGAACACGGCGAATGTTTCATCCACCGGTTTGCCGGTCAGCTGCGCAAAAATATCCCGTATCTCCTCCGGGGTGTGATAAGTATTGTTCAGCTGCGCCGTCAGCCGCAGCGCCTCCTGCGAAAGTGCGCACATGAACCGGTGCTCCTCCGATCCGGCAACGACCCGCCTGCCGCGGTTCATATGCTCCAAAAATGCCTGTAATTCCATGTGATCCGATCTTCCTCCTCTTATTATTTCAGGTTTTTCCCGAACCGGTAAAGCGCTTCCAGCTTTTCCGGCGACTTGTTTTGTTTATCAAATGCGGTATATATCCCCATATCCTCCAGATGCAGATACTCCAGAAAGGAGCGTTGGTACTCATAAACCGCGCCGCCATATACATCGTCGCTGCCGGAGGAGAGGATAAGCGCCGCTTTTTTGAGTCTTTTCGGCTTATCGAGTGCGTAGATCCGGTTGATCGCGCACTGCAGCTGGCCGGTGAAGCTGTGATAATATACGGGCGACGCCAGCACGAGCATCTCCGCTGTATCAAGCACCGGATACACCGCCTGCATGTCATCCTGTTGGATACATTTCCCGCCGCCCTGTGTGTGGCAGCATTCGCAGGCAAGGCAGCCCTCTATCTTCTTCCGGCACACATTGATCACGGTCACCGTATGCCCTGCTTCACGCGCACCCTTTGCAAACGCTTCCACCAGCGCTGCGGTATTGCCGTGCGGCCGGGGGCTGCCGTTTAACACCAGTATCTTCATGCTTTAAGCCTCCAGTGAAAACGTCACGGTCACGTCCCCCGCTCCCAGGGCAGCCTCCCAGCCGGTCAGGTCGTCGATCTGTCCCAGAAGGGTATAGCTCCAGGTATTGGAACCATAGAAAACCACGATTTGATCGCCCTGATACAGGACAATATCCCCGGCTTGCGTGGTGAGCCAGCTGTCTTCGGCAGGCAGGCCGGTTCCCAGCGCGCCCACCTTCTCAAACCCGGCGTAGTCGCTCATCTGTATTGTCACAGGCGACTGCTCCATCCGTTCCGCCAGCGCTTCTGCCGCTGCATTGTCCTCCAATGTGGCGGTGAACGTGCTCCCGCCAACCTGCACATTCATTTTCATCGGCATATTCCCTTCCTGTCCGCCCTCCCCTTCGACTGCCGCAGTGTCAGCCGCTCCGCCGGAAGGTTCTTCCTGCGTATCAGCATCCTTCAACGCTGCATGCTGTGCCGTTTCCTCCGTTTGCTCCGCCTGTGCCGCAGCATGATCGGTTCCGCAGCCTGCCGGCAGCAAAACCAATGCGGTCAGGCACGCCAGCAGCGCACATAAATTCCGTTTCATATTTCCTCCATACTATAAGAT
>USLE01000292.1 GCA_900555465.1 uncultured Butyricicoccus sp. | reverse complement strand
CAAGCGCCTCATACACGCGGTGCGCATCCACGCCCGGCAGCATGACCGTGGTCGCCATGCCCTTGTAAAAGTCGCCCACGATCGGGACGAACACCGGCGGCTGCATCAGCCCGCAGACGTATTCCATCTCGGGCAGGTGCTTGTGGCGCAGGTTCAGGCCGTAAATGCGCTCGGAACCGTGGCGCGGGTCGCGGCCCGCGTCCTCGTATTCCGCGATCATCTTTTTGCCGCCGCCCGAGTATCCTGTGAGCGACGAGCAGGTGAATGCAAAGTCCGCAGGCACGATATCCTGCGCGACCAGCGGATACACCGAGGAGATAAAGCCGCTCGCGTGGCAGCCCGGGTTGGCTACCCGTTTGGAGCCCTGGATCGCGGCACGGTGCGCCTTGGACAGCTCGGCAAAGCCGTAATCCCAGTCCGGGTCGACTCGGTGCGCGGTCGAGGCGTCGATCACGCGGGTGTTTTCATTTTCGATCAGGCTGACCGCCTCTTTGGCCGCGGCGTCCGGCAGGCACAGGAACACAATGTCCGCCGCGTTTAAGAACTTACGGCGCTCCTCCACGTCCTTGCGCTTGGCCTCATCGATCAGCAGCAGCTCGAGGTCGTCCCGGCCGCCCAGACGCTCGTAGATCTGGAGTCCGGTCGTGCCCTCCTTGCCGTCTATATAAACCTTTGGTTTCATGTGTTTCTTCCTTTGCGGTAAATCCTTATGCTGTCCGGTTACAGCGTTTCGTCCTCCACATCGGCGATGAACTTCTCGATCTTGTCGATCTGGCGGGTGACCTCCTGCGGCGCGGGGCCGCCGATCACCTTGCGTTCGCTGACGCAGTTGCGCAGGTCGAGCGCATCGTAAACATCGTCGCCGAACTTGTTGGAGATCGCGGCAAAGTCGCGCATGGTCATGGTCTCGAGCGTTTCATCCGCCTTGATGCACTGGTTGACCAGACGGCCGACCGTCTTGTACGCATCGCGGAACGGCATGCCCTTCTTGGTCAGGTAGTCCGCGCAGTCGGTCGCGTTGATAAAGCCGGTGGACGCCGCCTTGCGCATGTTGTCGCGGCGCAGCGTCATGGTGGAGAACATGGGCGTGAACACCTCAAGGCACTGCTTGACTGTGTCGATCGCGCCGAATACGGCCTCCTTGTCCTCCTGCATATCCTTGTTGTATGCCAGCGGCAGGCCCTTGAGCACGGTCAGCATGGTGGTCAGCGCGCCGTAGACGCGGCCGGTCTTGCCGCGGATCAGCTCGCATACGTCCGGGTTCTTTTTCTGCGGCATGATGGACGAGCCGGTCGAGTAGGCGTCATCCAGCTCGACGAACTTGAACTCCCACGAGCACCAGGAGATGATCTCCTCGGACAGGCGGGACAGGTGCATCATCAGGATGGACAGCGCGGAAAGCAGCTCGACGCAGTAGTCGCGGTCGGATACGCCGTCGAGCGAGTTGTCGGTCAGGCGGTCGAAGCCCAGCTGCTGGCGGACGAACTCACGGTCGATCGGGTAAGTGGTTGAAGCCAGTGCGCCCGAGCCGAGCGGCATTTCGTCCATGCGCTCGTAGCAGTCCTGCAGGCGGGTGATATCGCGCTTGAGCATGTTGGCATAGGCCATCATGTAGTGCGCAAACGTGGTCGGCTGCGCGCGCTGCAAATGGGTGTAGCCCGGCATGACCGCGTCCAGATTTTCGCGGCTCTTCTTGGTGAGCGCCTTCATAAAGGTGCAGATCATCGAGATGATCTCCTTGATCTCGCCCTTGACATACATGCGCATGTCGAGCGCGACCTGATCGTTTCTCGAGCGGCCGGTGTGCAGGCGCTTGCCCGTGTCGCCGATGCGTTCGGTCAGGAGCTGCTCGATGTTCATGTGGATGTCCTCATAGTCGAGCGAGAACTCCACATTGCCGTCCTCAATGTCCTTGAGGATGCCCTTCAGCCCTTCGACGATCTTTTCCGCCTCGTGCTCCTCGATGATGCCCTGCTTGCCCAGCATGGTCGCGTGGGCGATCGAGCCGGTGATGTCTTCCTTATATAAACGGCAGTCAAACAGGATGGACGAGTTGAAATCGTTTACCACCAGATCGGTTTCCTTCTGGAAACGCCCTGCCCAAAGTTTTGCCATGATTTTTTCCTCGTTTCAAGTAAATGGATAAGTGAAAATGGAAAATGGAGAATGTCAGCCCTGCATGGATGCGGACCCTTCATTTTCCATTTTCCATTCCGCATTCTCAATGATTATTCGACGGACGGGAAATGCTCGCCGGTCTTTTCAAACAGCATCTGGTCGTTCAGCGCGCGCACCTTGAGCGGCAGGCCGAACAGGTTGATGAAGCCCGCGGAGTCCGCCTGATCGTAGCAGTCGTCCTCGTTGAAGGTCGCCATATCCTCGGAGTACAGGCTGTACGGCGAGGTGACGGACGCCGGGATGATGTTGCCCTTGTAGAGCTTGAGCTTCACGTCGCCGGTGACGGTCTCCTGCGTGGAGTCCACGAACGCGGAGAGCGCCTTGCGCAGCGGGGTGTACCACTGGCCGTTGTAGACGATCTCGCCGAACTTGAGCGCGACCTGCTGCTTGTAGTGTGCGGTCTCCTTGTCGAGGGTGATCTCCTCGAGCTTCTGGTGCGCCGCATACAGCACAGCGCCGCCCGGGGTCTCGTATACGCCGCGGCTCTTCATGCCGACGAGGCGGTTCTCGACGATGTCGAGGATGCCGACGCCGTTCTCGCCGCCGAGCTTGTTGAGCTTTTCAATGATCGCGACCGAGTCCATCTCCTCGCC
>USLE01000291.1 GCA_900555465.1 uncultured Butyricicoccus sp. | reverse complement strand
ACCGATACCTATATTGAAAAGGACTCCGCGATCAACGACGAGATCGACCGCCTGCGCCACTCCGCGACCTCGGCGCTGTCCGAGCGGCGGGACGTGATCATCGTCTCGTCCGTGTCGTGCATCTATTCGCTGGGCGACCCGATCGACTACAAGAAGATGGTCATTTCGCTGCGCCCGGGCATGGAGATCAGCCGCGAGCAGCTGATCCACCGCCTGATCGACATCCAGTACGAGCGCAACGACATGGTGCTCGAGCGCAACCGTTTCCGCGTGCGCGGCGACACGGTCGAGGTCTGGCCGGTATACTCGGATGAGGACGTGGTGCGCATTGAGTTCTTCGGCGACGAGGTCGACCGCATCAGCCGGATCAACCCGCTGACCGGCGTTACGCTGGGCGAGCTCGGGCATACCGCGATCTTCCCGGCGAGCCATTACGTTACCCCCAAGGATAAATTGCAGGCCGCCATCAAGGATCTGGAGGAGGAGCTGGAGGCCCGCGTCAAATACTTTGAGGAAAACGGCAAGCTGATCGAGGCGCAGCGCATCGCGCAGCGCACGCGCTACGATATCGAGATGCTGCAGGAGATCGGCTTTTGCAGCGGCATTGAGAACTACTCGCGCGTGCTCTCGCGCCGCGAACCGGGCTCCGCGCCGTTTACGCTGATCGACTATTTCCCGAAGGACTTCCTGCTCATCGTGGACGAGAGCCACGTCACCCTGCCGCAGGTGCGCGCGATGTATCACGGCGACCGCGCGCGCAAGGAAAGCCTGGTTGAAAACGGCTTCCGCCTGCCCTCGGCCTACGACAACCGCCCGCTGAACTTCAATGAGTTCAACGAGCGCCTGAACCAGATCGTTTATGTTTCGGCGACACCGGGCGAGTACGAGCTGTCCCGTTCCGGGCAGGTGGTCGAGCAGGTCATCCGCCCGACCGGCCTGCTCGATCCCGAGGTTGTGGTGCGCCCGGTCGAGGGGCAGATCGACGACCTGATCGGCGAGATCAATGCGCGCACCGCCAAGGGTGAGCGTATTCTGGTCACCACGCTGACCAAAAAGATGGCCGAGGACCTGACCGACTATCTCGAGACCGCGGGCATCAAGGTGCGCTATATGCACCACGACATCAAGACCATCGAGCGGCAGGAGCTGGTGCGCGACCTGCGTCTCGGCGTGTTCGACGTGCTGGTCGGCATCAACCTGCTGCGCGAGGGGCTGGATATCCCGGAGGTGTCGCTCGTCGCGATCCTGGACGCGGACAAGGAGGGCTTTTTGCGCTCCGAGACCTCGCTCATCCAGACCATCGGCCGCGCTGCGCGCAATGAGCACGGCATGGTCGTGCTGTATGCGGATACCATCACGCCCTCGATGCGCCGCGCGATGGACGAGACCGAGCGCCGCCGCGCTTTGCAGGATGCGTTTAACAAGGCGCACGGCATCGTGCCCAAGTCGGTCAAAAAGAAGGTGCAGGACGTGATCGAAATCACGTCCAACGTGCCGACGAGCAGCAAAAAGAAGCTGCGCACCAAGGGCGAAAAACAGCAGGAGATCGCCCGCCTGACAAAGCAGATGAAGGAGGCGGCCAAGATGCTCGAATTCGAGATCGCCGCCCAGCTGCGCGACCAGATCAAGGCGCTGGAGGAAGGCAAATGAAACTTGTCACGCTGATGGAGGACACTGCGTGCGCGCCGGACTTTGCCTGCGAGCACGGTCTCAGCTTTTATATCGAGGCGAACGGCCAAAAGCTGCTGTTTGATATGGGGCAGACCGATCTGTTTTTGCGCAACGCGCAGGCGCTCGGCGTGCCGCTGGACGAGGTGGACACTGCTTTCGTCTCGCACGGGCACTATGACCACGGCGGCGGGCTGGCGGCGTTCCTGGGTGTGAACCGCCGCGCGCCGGTCTACCTGCACAAGCAGGCGTTCGAGCCGCATTTCTCCCAAAAGCCGGACGGCATCAAGCCCATCGGGCTGGATTCCGCGCTTGCGGAAAGCGGTCGGCTGATATTGACCGACGGCGTGACGCAGGTGAGCGAAAACCTGACGCTTTTCTCGGACGTGACCGGGCAAGGCTGCTGTCCCGGCGGCAACCGCACGCTGTTTGAGCGGGAAAATGGGCAGTATGTACCCGACCGTTTCGCGCATGAGCAGAGCCTGATCGTGCGCGAGGGGGACAGGGTCGCCCTGTTTACCGGCTGCGCCCACCGCGGCGTGGTCAACATCTGCGCCCGCGCAAAGGAGATCATCGGCCGCGACCCGGATTTTGTCATCGGCGGGATGCACCTGTTCAGCCCCTCTACGGGCAAAAGCGAGCCGGATGAGCGCATCCGCGCAGTCGCCTCTCGGCTTGTGCAGACGGGCAGCCGCTACTACACCTGCCACTGCACGGGGCAGCACGCCTTCGCGGTGCTGCACGAGACGCTCGGCGAGCGGATCGCCTTCCTCGCAGCGGGCAGCGTGACAGAGCTGCAATCAATTCAAAAATAGATACTGCATATTGGAATAAGGATAGGTGAACATGCAGGAATTTATCCATGTAAAGGGTGCGCGTGAGCACAACCTGAAAAATATAGACATCAAGATCCCGCGCGACAAGCTGGTCGTGCTGACCGGCCTGTCCGGCTCGGGCAAGTCGTCCCTTGCGTTCGACACGATCTACGCCGAGGGCCAGCGCCGCTATGTCGAGTCGCTGTCCAGCTATGCGCGGCAGTTTTTGGGGCAGATGGACAAGCCGGATGTGGACTACATCGACGGCCTGTCTCCCGCGATCTCGATCGACCAGAAG
>USLE01000290.1 GCA_900555465.1 uncultured Butyricicoccus sp. | reverse complement strand
AGATGATTCATCATTATGCCCGCCAGAGCGTCTCCCCTGCCTTGACGGTCTCCAGCACGCGGATATCGCGCAGCTTTTCGGGCGCTACCGCCAGCGGGTCGGCGTCCAGCAGCACCAGATCGGCCGCCTTGCCCGGGCGCAGCGAGCCGCGGCGCGCCTCCTCAAAATACTGGTGCGCGGCGTTCACGGTCACCGCGCGCAGCGCGGCTTCCGCCGGGATTCGCTGGTCTGCGCCGAGCGTCACGCCGCCCTTTGTCACGCGGTTGACTGCGCACCAGACCGTACCCAGCATATCCGGCGGCAGGACGGGCGTATCCTGATGGAAGGTAAACGGGATGCCCCGGTCGAGCGCGGACTTTGCCGCGCTGATGCGGCCCGCCCGCTCGAGGCCGAAGTTTTTGATATGCGTGTCGCCCCACTGGTACACATGCGCGATGAAAAACGACGGGATCACGCCCAGCCGCGCCGTCTCGTCCATCTGGTCGGTGTCCAGCAGCTGCGCATGGATCATCACCGGGCGCAGGCCGCGGAAATCCGGGTGCTCGCGCTCGATCGCCGCGGCCGCGGACAGGTACTGCGCCGCAGCCGCGTCCCCGTTGCAGTGCGCGAGCGGCTGCATGCCGCTGCGCCACGCAGCCAGCAGCGCATCCCGCACCGCCTCGTCGGTCATGGTGCCGTAACCGCAGTAGCCGTCCGCCGCGCCCTGATAGGGTGTGCGCATCCACGCGGTGCGCCCCTGCGGCGAGCCGTCCAGAAACAGCTTGCAGCCGCCGATCTTGAAATGGCCGTCATACCGCCGCACCGCTTCCGGGAAAGCGTCGCAGACCGCATCCAGCGCGTCCAACGACGGATAGGCGACCACGTCCAGCTCGAGCAGCCCGCGCGCCAGCAGCCCCTGATACAGCGCGATCAGGCTTTCGGGCATCATGCCCTCCTGCACGGTCGTCACACCGTAGGAAGCGTACATCTGCTGTACGCGCCGGTAGGCGTCCATCAGGTCGTCCATATCCGGCATGGGCGTTTTCGCCTGATAGTGCAGAAATGCATTTTCCTCCATGTAGCCGGTCAGCGCGCCGCCCTCTTTGCCGATCGCGCCGCCCGCAGGCGCGGGTGTGTCCGCCGTCACGCCGAGCAGCTCGAGCGCGCGCGTGTTGAACACGCCCATGTGCGCGGACTGGTGCACGATCATAATGGGATGGTCTGCCGACACCGCATCCAGCACCGCACGGGTCGGGTGCCGCTGCTCGGCGAGCGCGTTCTGGTCATAGCCCTTGCCGACCACCCACTGTCCTGCCGGGACATGGTTTTGCGCAATGAAGCGCGCAAGCGCATCCGCGATGTCGTCAAAGCAGGCCGCCTCGTCCAGCGGGGCCTGCAGCAGCGCTTGCGCCGCGCCGGAAAAATGGCTGTGTGCGTCGATGAAGGCCGGCAGCAGCGCGCGCCCCTCGAGGTCGATCTCCACCGCGTCCTTCGCCCAGCCCCGCAGCTGCTCCAGACTGCCCACCGCGGCGATCACGCCGTTTTCGGTCAGCAGCGCCCCGGCCGTCCCGTCCGCCTCCATTGTGCGGATCCTCCCGCCGTAATACAGCGTTTTCATACCTATCCCGTCCTTTCGCCGTTCTTTCCGGCAATGCGGTATTGCCTACAGTATATCACGCAGGATACAGAATAATTGAACAAATTCCGAACATTTGCCGCTCCTCGAAAAAAATCCGCCGCGCCCTCTTGACTTTGAGTGTACTCCAAGGAGTACCATAAAACCAGAGACAAACTCCCGTTTATAAGAAAGGATGGTATGTATGTCTGCATTTGACGGAACCACAGTATTTGCGCGCGGCGCGGAGAACACCGCTTTTGCGCAGTATTTTGTCGGCCAGAGCTACCTCAATATGCTCACCACCGAGGGGGTCCCCATCGGCAACGTGACCTTTGAGCCGGCCTGCCGCAACAACTGGCACATCCACCATGCCACCAAGGGCGGCGGCCAGATCCTGCTCTGCACCGGCGGCCGCGGCTGGTACCAGAAAGCGGGCAAGCCCGCGCGCGAGCTGCACGCCGGCGACGTTGTGGTCATCCCGGCGAACGTCAAGCACTGGCACGGCGCGGCGAAGGACAGCTGGTTTGTCCACCTTGCGGTCGAGGTCCCGGGCGAAGGGACGGCAAACGAGTGGTGCGAGCCGGTCAGCGACGAGGAATACAATAAGCTCCCGTAAGCCCCGCGCATCCAAAGCCTCAAAATCCTCCCAATCCACAGAAAAAAGCGAACCTGTTGTGCACAGGTTCGCTTCTTTGTTATTCACGGTTTTTGCGTTTTTTGAGATGATTCTGCTCATAATCGCGCAGCGACGCGAGCGCCTTGGACGCCAGCGGCACGAGCGCGATCATGTTGAACACGGTCATCAGGCCGATGCCCACGTCGCCCAGATCCCACACGAACTGGTACGCCGCCAGTCCGCCGACAAACAGCATGACGAGCGCCAGCACCTTGTACAGCGTCTGCCAGACCCACTTGTCGCCGAACAGATAGGCGACATTGGAACGCGCGTAGAACAGGATGCCGAGGAAGGTCGAAAAGCTGAACAGCCACAGGATGACCGCGGTGAAGATCACGCCGAACTCACCCAGATGGTACTGCATGGCCGTCTGCAGCAGGTCCATGCCCTCGAGGCCGCTCGTCAGCTCGACCGGCGCGAGCAGCATGATCATCGCCGTGCAGCTGCAGATCACCAGCGTATCGATGAACACGCCGAGCGCCTGCAGCAGGCCGCTCTTGGCCGGATGGCTGACGTCCGCCGCCGCGGCCGCGAA
>USLE01000289.1 GCA_900555465.1 uncultured Butyricicoccus sp. | reverse complement strand
GGACAAGGTCTCCGGCGTGTCCAACTCGTCGCCGTTCAGCGATGTGCCCTATACGCACTGGGCGGCGGGCTATATCAAGACCGCGGTCGCGCAGGGCTGGCTGACCGGCTATCTGGACGGCAGCTACAAGCCGGACAACACGGTCACGCTTGAGGAGGCGGCGACAGGCGCGCTCAAGCTGCTCGGCTATACAACCGAGGACTTTTCCGGCTCCTATCCGTATGGCCAGCTTGCGCTGTACGAGTCGCTCGGTCTGGATACCAAGGTCACCGCCTCGCAGGGCACGGCGATGACCCGCCGCAACATGATGTACCTGTTCTATAACCTGCTCAACGCGGAGACCAGGGACGGGCAGGTCTATGCGCAGACGCTCGGTTATACACTGAATGATAATAACGAGATCGACTACCTGAGCATGGTCTCGGACACGATGCAGGGGCCGTATGTGGTCGAGGGCAGCCTGTCCGACATTGTTTCGGGCGATAACAAAACCGTCTACCGCAACGGCTATGCGTCCACCGCGGACGCCGTACAGAAATACGATGTGGTGTATTATAACGACTCGGCCATCTGGGCGTATGCCAACGCCGTGACCGGCACCTATCAATCCGCATCCCCCTCCACGTCGTCGCCGACCTCGGTGACCGTGGCAGGCAACACCTATGAGATCGAGGCGAGCGACGCCGCGTTCGAGCTGTCCACGCTCGGCGGGCTGAACATCGGCGATATCGTGACCCTGCTGCTCGGCCGGGACGGCAAGGTCGCCGCCGCCCTGCCTGCGGATGAATACGCCACGGGTGTGGCCGGCGTGGTGACCGCCGTCGGCACGGGGACGTATTACAACGCGGTCGGCAATGCCTACACCGCGCGCACGATCACCGTCACGGCGACGGACGGCGCAAGCTACACCTATCCCTGCTCCAAAACCTCGATCGAGGAAGGAGAACTGGTTTCCATCGGTTTCGGTTCTGCCGAAACCGATGTTTCTATCCTGAAGTCCGCGTTGCTCAGCGGCACGGTGTCCGGCTATTCGATCGGCAGCCGCACGATGGCAAAGGATGTGCGCATCCTGGATGTGAATGACACGGACGCGGTGCGCATCTACTATTCCCGCTTAAACGGCGCCGAGCTGGACTCCTCGGATGTGCGTTATTATGCGGAAAATGCGGCAGGGGAGATCACCGACCTCATCCTGCGCGACTTTACGGGCGACCTGTATGAATACGGCATCATCACGAGCGTCAGCGAGCAGTCGGATGATATGAACCTGTCCGGCAGCTACACCTATCTGCTGGACGGGGAAAAGCAGACGCTCACGACGAGCGGCAAGACGCTGGGCGCGTCCTACGGCCCGGCGCGGCTGACGATCGAGAACGGGCAGCTGGCCTCCGTGCGCGCGCTCTCGCAGATCAGAAACCCGGATGCCATCACCCAGCTCGGCGTGACCAAGGACGGCGAAAACTGGCTGTTTTCGGATGAATGTACGGTGTATTTGTATCAGAATACGCAGTACAGCCTCATCTCGCTGACCGAGCTGCGCAATAACTTCGCGTCCTACAACATCACCTGCTATTATGACAAGGATACCGACGACGGCGGGCGCATCCGCATCGTGATCGCGCGGCCGCAATAACAGAAACAGCAAAAAGGGTTTCCCCCGTCGGGGGAAACCCTTTGATATTTCTTGCTTGTTGCACAAAATAAAGGTATAATATCTGTATAAAACGCAGATAGGAGCGAGAAAAATGGCTTCGGATAAAACCAACGTGATGCGCGTGCTCGAGCAGCACAAGATCGCCTACACCGCGCATGAATACCCGCACGGCAAGGACGCGGTGGACGGCGTGACGGTCGCGCAGCTTTTGGGGCAGAATGTGGAGCAGGTGTTCAAAACGCTGGTCGCGCGCGGCAAGTCGGGCGGCTATCATGTGTTCGTCATCCCGGTTGCCAGGGAGCTTGACCTGAAAAAGGCGGCCAAGGCAGCGGGCGAAAAGTCGGTCGAGATGGTGCACGTCAAGGAGCTGCTCGGACTGACCGGCTATGTGCGCGGCGGCTGCTCGCCGGTGGGCATGAAAAAGGCGTTCCCGACCGTGTTTGACGAGAGCGTCAATGGCCTGCCGTCCGTGATCGTGTCCGCGGGCAAGATCGGCTACCAGATCGAGTGCGCCCCGGCCGACCTGATCGGCCTGGTGCGCGCCAAAACCGCCCCGATCACGACGGACTGAGCAGCATCTCGGCATCCGGGAACAGCGCGAACACGGTCTGCACCCCGCAGCCCGCAAGCTGGGCGAGCTTGGCCTCTAAGGTGGAGGGGTCGTCATACAGCACGAAATGCGCGCGGTTCTCGCTGTCGGTATAGGTAAAGTACTTGGCGCACAGCTCGCGCGAGAAAAAGGTCTGCGAGCCGGTGCGCGCGAGCAGGGATTCGCGCTCGGTCTGGGTGAGCGTTTTCCCGTTCGGGGAGGCGGAGGGCAGGGTGAAATCCTGCGAGACCGGCTGGAGGAACGCCGCAATGCGCGCCGCGCCGTAGATGCCCTGCAAAGAGGAGATATACGCGGTCAGGCTGCCGCCGGAGAGCGCAGTCGGTGTGGTGAGCACGGCGTGCGTCAGCGCGCGCCCGGAGGCGAGCGGGACGTAAAACGGGATGTCCGCTTCGTGCAGCGCCCTATCGAATGCCGCGAGCAGGCGGCGGCACTGCGGGGTGTCGTGCTCAAAGTCCGCGAACACGCCGGGCGCCCCGGTGCGCCGCGCCTCGAATACCAGATCCGCGGCAAGCCTGTCTGCATTGCAGTCGACAAGATCGCGCGGCGGGTCGCACAGG
>USLE01000288.1 GCA_900555465.1 uncultured Butyricicoccus sp. | reverse complement strand
GTTCCTGCGCCCTTGCTGCGTCACAGGCGGAAGACAGGGAAATATTTTTTGACAAACGGGATGCCGCGCACGGTGAAGGTCCTGCCGTTCAGGTAGCTGAGCGCGCCCGCGTCCTGCTCAAACCGGAAGGTGAGCTTGTAAGCATACAGCGCCTGCCCGGTCTCGCCATAGGGACGATTCAATTCATTGGTGCCGTATTTGCCGTCGCCCAGCAGAGGGCAGCCGATGGACGCCATGTGCGCGCGGATCTGGTGCGTGCGCCCGGTCAGCAGCTCGCACTCAACAAGCGACAGCTTGCCCTGCGCAGCGAGGGTGCGGTAGCGTGTGCGCGCGGTTTTCGCGCCGGGGACGCGGGTTTTGTGCAGCGTGACCTGCTTGCGCTTTTCGTCGCGGCGCAGGTAGTTTTCGATCAGCCCCTCGGGCGGCTTGGGCCGGCCGTGGACAATGCACAGGTAGCGCTTTTCCAGCTCGCGGTCCTTGATCTTGTCGTTGAGGATGCGCAGCGCCTCGGCGGTCTTGGCGGCGATCACGATGCCGCCGGTGTTGCGGTCGATGCGGTTGCACAGCGCGGGCGCAAACGAGGCCGCGTCGTCCGGATCCCATGCGCCGGACTGGTACAGGTAGGCCTGGATATGGGCGATCAGGGTGTTTGCGTCGCCGTGCTCGTCCGCGTGGACGACCATGCCGGCGCTTTGTCCGCAAGCAGGATGTTTTCGTCCTCGTAAACGATGCACAGCTGCGGCGTTTGGATGCGGCGGAAGGCCTCTTCCTCGCGCGGCGCTTCAAAATACTCGTCGTTGAGGTAGAGCTGCACGTTGTCGCCCTCGCACAGGCGGTAGGCGGCCTCGGTGCGCTTGCCGTTGACCTTGATACGCTTGAGACGGAGGTATTTGTGCATCATGCCGCCGGGCAGGAGCGGCACTGCCTTTTCCAGGAATTTATTCAGCCGTTGCCCGCTGTCGTTTTTTGTGATATAATATTCTCTCAAGACCGGATTTCCTTTTCTGAAGTGAAATGATTGGGTGCATTTAGTATACCGCATTTCCTGCAAAAAGGGAAGCGCCATTGCCCGGCAGCGGGCGGCGCACAGCAGGATGGAAAAAATGCGGTTTACTGCGTATTTTCTGGTTGACAAAGAATGATTACTTGTAGTATACTATCTTAGTACCATGTGAGGTTGACATGAAGATTGATTTAAAAAAGCTGACAGCTTCGCAGCATGCGTCCATCCCGTTCGACGAGAAAATCGACCTGCGGGAGGAAACGCTTTACGGCGCGAAGCCGTTTCAAAGCCCTGTCCAGATCAGCGGCGAGGTTACGGGGGAAAGCGGTGTACTGCGGCTCAAGGGTACGATCAAAGCGATCTACTCCACGGCCTGTGCGCGCTGTCTCAAGCCGCTTGATATCCTGCTCACAGCCGAGGTCGATACTGTCCTGTCGGACGATCCCGAGGCGGAGGAAGAGGACGATCTTTTCGTGCTGACCGGTGACAGCGTGGATCCTGCGGACGTAATGGTGCCGGCATTGATCCTGCAGGTACAGATGACTTATCTGTGCAAAGAGGACTGCAAAGGCCTCTGTCCGCACTGCGGCGCCGACCGCAACGAAGTCGACTGCGATTGTGACAAAAAGCAGATCGACCCGCGATTTGCCGCGCTGCGCGCCCTGCTCGACTCGGACGAGGGCGAACATTAAATAACGAGAAAAAAATACAGAAGAAAGAGTAGGAGGTGTATCCACAATGGCAGTACCGAAGAGAAAGGTATCCAAAGCCCGCCGCGATAAGCGCCGCAACTCCCACTGGAAGCTCTCTCTGCCCGGCATGACCAAGTGCCCGCAGTGCGGCGAGATGAAGCTGGCTCACAGAATGTGCAAGAACTGCGGCTACTACAACGGCCGTCAGGTTGTCGCTAAGGAAGCGTAAGGCTGAAAACAGAACAGAAAGATGGAGAAGGCGGCATCGGCTTCTCCATTTTTTTTGGCTTCGCCTCGTTTGGACCGCGAGCGGCCCAAACGAAAAGGATGCGCCGCGCAGGTCGCGGACGCATCCGGAGCGCAGAAAAGTTCCGGAGAAACTTTTCTGCGGACTGGTATAAAAATCCACGCGCATGTCGCGGATTTTTATGCAAAACCGGTCTTTGCTTTGCGTCGGCCGGTTTTGCTGTTAAAATTGCGCGGGGCGCGGAATGGGTTACAAGGAGGGCGTGAAATGGCATCGAAAATCACCAGTGTGGACGAGGGCAGCCCGGCTGCGCGTGCAGGTCTTGCAGCTGGGGAGACCCTGCTCCAGATCGACGGCACCGCGATCCGGGACGTACTGGATTACAAGTTTTACAGCTATGACGCACGCCTGACGCTCAAAGTCCTCGAGCAGGACGGGGAGACCGTCCGCGAGGTGCGCGTGCGCAAGCGCGAGGGCGAACCGCTCGGCCTGAATTTCGAGCACTATTTGATGGACGGCATGAAGCAGTGCTCGAACAAATGCGTGTTCTGCTTCATCGACCAGCTGCCGAAGGGGATGCGCAAAACCCTGTATGTCAAGGACGACGACGCGCGCATGTCCTTCCTGATGGGCAACTATATTTCCATGACCAACCTGTCCGAGGCGGATGTGGACCGCATCCTGCGCATGCACATCTCGCCGGTCAACATCTCGGTGCAGACGACCAACCCGGAGCTGCGCGTCAAAATGCTGCGCAACAAGCGCGCGGGCGAAGCGCTTGCGATCATGGACCGTTTTGCCGAAGGCGGGATCACGATGAACTGCCAGCTGGTCGTGTGCAAGGGGCTAAACGACGGCGACGAGCTCAAACGCTCGCTGCACGAC
>USLE01000287.1 GCA_900555465.1 uncultured Butyricicoccus sp. | reverse complement strand
AAGATCATCGGCTCGTACATCGCTGAGATGGGCGGCGTAGACGCCATCATCTTCACCGCGGGCGTCGGCGAGAACGACCGCTCGGTGCGCTGGGACGTTTGCGAGCACATGGAATACCTGGGCATCAAGATCGATCCCGAAAAGAACAAGTACCGCGGCAAGCAGATGGATATCGCCATCGACTGGGCGCGCGTCCGCGTGTTGGTCATCCCCACCAACGAGGAGCTGATGATCGCAAAGGACACCGAGCGTCTGGTAAACGAAGCAAAGAAGTAAGACCAAGAGCAGAGAAAACGGGGCGGGCGGCAAGGCTTTGCCCCGTTTTTCTGCCGCAAGGGGGATATCATGCAGCAAACCGATCTCCGGCAGGAGAAAAAATACTGCGCCCGGCTGGGCTGGGCGCTGGTGCTGACCGTGGGCTGCTCGCTCGTATGGCAGGTGTTTCTGATGGCCGTCGCGCTGGCCGGGCGGCTGAACAGCGGGGTGGCCCTGTATTACCTGCTCACGCTGGTGGGCTATTATATCCTCGCGCTGCCGCTGGCGTTCCGCGTGTGCCGGATCATGCCCGCGCCGCCGATGACGCAGCGCAGCCTGACGCCGCGCCTGATGGGCCGCTGGTTCGCGATCGGCATCGCGCTGATGTGGATCGGCTCGCTGGTCGGCACGGCGCTCAATGATTTGGTGTACCGCAACGCGGGGCTCCAGCCGGTCGATATGGTGACCGAAACGTTTGACATGCTGCCGCTCTCGGTCGTGCTGCTCGGGGCGTGCATCCTGGGGCCGGTCTGCGAGGAGCTGCTGTTCCGCGGCCTGCTCGCGGGGCGGCTGGCGCGCTATGGGCAAAAGCCTGCGGCGCTGGTTTCGGCGCTGCTGTTCGGCCTGTACCACGCGAACGTGAGCCAGTTTTTCTATGCGTTTGCGCTCGGACTGCTGCTCGCCTATGCGTATTTCTATACCGGCTCGCTCAAAGCGCCCATCCTGCTGCACATGCTGTTCAACTTCTATGGCTCGGCGGTGGTGCTCCTGCTGCCCGAGAGCGGCATCCTGCCCGTGCTGTATCTGGCGAGCTGGCCGGTGCTCATGGCCGCGGGCGTGATCCTGCTCGTGCGCGGCCGGAAGCGGCAGGTATGGGCGCACGGGCCGTGCGAGCCCTCGATCCAGACGATCTTTTGCAATATCGGAATGACGGCGGCAATCGTGGTCTGCTTTGTGGAGACCGCGCTGCTGTTCCTTTGAGAAAGGCGGAAACAGAACATGCGAGTGGATCTGCACATGCACACGGGCTATTCGGCGGACGCGGCCTTCCCGCAGAGCGTGGAGGACAAGGTGCGCGCCTGCTGCGCCGCGGGGCTGGAGATCATCGGCATCACCGACCATCTGGACTTCTACCGCACGCGCGGCCCGTCCGAGAACCGGGACGCGGAGGCCTGCCTGCGCGATATCCGCGCGGCAAAGCAGGCGTTTGCCGACGAGCTTGAGGTGCTCACCGGCATCGAGATCGGCCAGATCCATGCCGACCCTGCGGCGGACGAGTTTGTCCGCACGCACGAGCTGGACATGGTGATCGGCTCGCTGCACGCCATGCCGAACGATCTGGACATCTATTTCCATGACTATAAGCGCTTAAACTGCGACGCTTTCCTGCGGGCGTATTTCGACCAGATGCTCGAGATGGAGGCGCACGGCGGGTTTGACGTGCTGGCGCACATCGACTACCCGCTGCGCGTGATGAAGCACGGCGATTATGTGCCCTCCTTCGATCACTATATGGATCGCGTCGAGCAGGTGCTGCGCGCCTGTATCGACCGCGGCTATGCGTTCGAGCTCAACGCGGCGGGATTGGGCAGCTGGATGAAAAAAGTCGGCCCGCCGCAGGATATCCTGTACGAATACCGGCGCATGGGCGGCGAGCGCATCTCGATCGGCTCGGATTCGCACGCGCTGGACAATGCCGGCCGCGGCATTGACGACTGTGTGAAGAACGCGCGCGACGCGGGCTTTACCAGCGTCACCGTGTTCCGGAACCGCGTACCCGAGCAGGTCGCATTGGGCTGACCAAACCCGCGCCGCAGGGCGGCGCAAATCAATCAGAGGCTGAGGGAATTATGTTTTTTGGAAAAAAACAAGAGATCACGCACGCGGAGACCACGGTGCACGCGCGCGCGAAAATCAATCTGACACTGGACGTGACCGGGCAGCGCGAGGACGGCTACCACACGGTTCAAATGGTGATGCAGTCGGTCGCGCTGCACGACGAGGTCAAGGTCACGGTGACGCACGGCGAGAAAAAGCCGCGCGGCATCATCCTGACCTGCGACCTGCCCTATCTGCCGGTGGACGAGCGCAATCTCGCCTACCGCGCGGCGGAGCTGTTTTACAAGGAGACCGGCACGCTGCTCGAGACCTGCGAGATCCACATCGAAAAGCGCATCCCGATCGCAGCGGGCCTCGCGGGCGGCTCGTCCGACGCGGCGGCGGTGCTGCGCGCGCTGGCCGCGCTGCACGCCACCGGCCTGACCGATGACGAGCTGTGCGCGATGGGGCTCAAGCTGGGCGCGGACGTGCCCTACTGCCTGCGCGGCGGCACCATGCTGGCCGAGGGCATCGGCGAAGAGCTGACCACGCTCGCGCCCATGCCGCACTGCTGGGTGGTGCTGTGCAAGCCGCCGTTTGCGGTCTCCACCAGGGAGGTCTATCAGGCGATCGACGCGGTGGATATCAAAAAGCGGCCGGACACCGCGGGCATGATCAAGGCGCTGGAAAAGGGCGATTTTGCGGGCATCTGCAAGCGCCTGTCCAACGTGATGGAGACCGTGACCGCGTCCAAACGCCGCCAGATCG
>USLE01000286.1 GCA_900555465.1 uncultured Butyricicoccus sp. | reverse complement strand
TCATAGGACAGCTGCCGTCCCTCCAGCCGCGCGCACAGCATCACGCGGAAGCGCGGGTCGCGCGCATACCGCTGCGCGCACCGCCCGCCGGTCGATGCCGCCGCGCCTGCTTCCCGCAGCTCGCCCAGCCGCACCAGCGCATCCACCGTGCGGCTGACAGTCGGGAAACTCAGCCCGGTCTCGCGCGCCAGATCGTTTTTGCTCTTGGCGCCGCCCTGCCGCAGCGCGTTGCGCACCAGCTCGGTATTGATCCTGCGCAGTCCGGTCGCATCTGCCATCGGTCCACCTCCCAAATTACTTTTTAATAGTATTTTAATAATTGCAGTATACGCTATTCTGCCTGCCCTGTCAAGCGGCGATATGAAAAAACGGACGGCTTCACGCCGTCCGTTTTGCATTTTCGTGTTTACTTGCTCCAGGCGGCCTTTTTGACGCCCTCTGCAAACACTTCATGGAAGCCCTTGACGTTCGCCGCAATATCCCCGCCGAACACCGCCGAGCCGGCAACAATGACGTCCGCGCCCGCGGCAACGATATCTGCCGTGTTGTTCAGCTTGGCGCCGCCGTCGATCTCCAGCTCGCAGTTATAGCCATGCTTCTGGATCTCCGCGCGCACCGCACGGATCTTATCCATGCACTCCGGGATAAAGCCCTGTCCGCCGAAGCCCGGCTCGACCGTCATAATCAGCACCATATCGCAGTACGGCAGCAGCGGGAACAGCACGTCCACCGGGGTTTTGGGCTTGATGACGCAGGACGCCTTGATGCCCGCAGCCTTGATTTTCTTGAGCTGCTCGAGGGTATCGCCGTTGGATTCATAATGTACGGTGATGATGTCCGAACCCGCCTGGATGAAATCGTCCAGATACTGGTCCGGGTCGGTGATCATCAGATGGACGTCGAGCACCTTGTCGGTCGCCTTGCGCAGCGCCTTGACGACCGGCGCGCCGATCGTGATATTCGGCACAAAATGGCCGTCCATGACATCCACATGGACGTATTCCGCGCCCGCGTCGGTCGCGATCTTGATATCGCGCTCCAGATTGGCAAAGTCCGCCGAAAGGATGGACGGTGAAAGTTTGATTTCCATAGGTATGCTTCCTCCTGTGACCGCGCGGCCGCGCACGGCATATTTTGATGATAAGCGGGCTTCGCGCGGCCCTGTGCCGCCGCCTGCTTTTTGGAATACGGGGGGCGGCGCGCAGCCGCTCCCCCTTTGGTTTAATTATACAGCATCGCGCCTCTTTTTCAAGCCCATTGTATCTTCAATATCGCCGGTGCACCATCCGCCTCCGCGTGCATCGGCATCAATATTCCGGTGCACAGTCGCAGTTGATACAGAGAATCCCACGAATCCCCTGATAATTTGTCGTCCTCACCGATTGATTTATGCCGCTAAAACAGGTACAATAAATCTATCTTGTAAACAGAAAAAGGAGAGGACACGATACATGAGCGTCAATCGTTGTTATTCCGAAAAAAAGCCCGGCTTTGACGTAGAGGCGCGCAGCCTGTTTTCCAGCCTGCACGACCTGCTCGAGATCAAAAGCCTGACCCATGTGCGGTACCTGTGCCGCTACGATACCGAGGGACTCGCCCCTGAGGCCTATGAAAAGGCCAAGGGCATTGTCTTTTCCGAGCCTATGGCGGACGTGTGCTATGACGAGGATTTCCCCCGTCCGGCAGGCGCTCATACCGTGCTCGCGGTCGAGCCGCTGCCCGGCCAGTTCGACCAGCGCGCGGACTCCTGCGCGCAGTGCATCCAGCTGCTGACCGGCGGCGAGCGCCCGGCGGTCGCGGCGGCCAAGATCTATGTGCTCGAGGGCGAGCTGTCCGGCGCAGATCTGGACAAGATCCGCGGCTACCTGATCAACCCGGTGGAGTCGCGCGAAGCCTCGATGGACAAGCCTGCAACGCTCAAGGTCGAGTACGCGATCCCGACCACGGTCGCGTCGGTCACCGGCTTTATCTATATGGATGAGGCTGCGCTCTCCGACCTGCTCCAGAACATGGGGCTTGCGATGGATCTGGATGATCTCAAGTTCCTGCAGGCCTACTTCCGCGACGAGGAAAAGCGCGACCCGACCATCACCGAGGTGCGCATGGTGGACACCTACTGGTCCGACCACTGCCGCCACACCACCTTCCTGACCGAGATCGACGGCGTGAAGATCGACGACCCGATGGTGCAGGATGCGTTCGACCGCTACCTTGCGGCGCGCGTCGAGGTCTACGGAGAGGAAAAGGCCGCAAAGCGTCCGGTCACGCTGATGGACATTGCGACCGCGGGCGCCAAGGTGCTCAAAAAGCGCGGCTACCTCAAGAATATCGACGAATCCGAGGAGATCAACGCCTGCTCGATCAAGGTCAAGGCGCTCGTGAACGGCCACTATGAGGACTGGCTGCTCATGTTCAAGAACGAGACCCACAACCATCCGACCGAGATCGAGCCGTTTGGCGGCGCGGCGACCTGCCTCGGCGGTGCGATCCGCGACCCGCTCTCCGGCCGCAGCTACGTCTATCAGGCGATGCGCGTGACCGGCGCGGGCGACCCGACCGTCCCGCTCTCCGAGACGCTCGAGCACAAGCTGCCGCAGCGCAAGCTGTGCCAGACCGCGGCGGCGGGCTATTCGTCCTACGGCAACCAGATCGGCCTTGCGACCGGCCTGGTGCATGAGATCTATCACCCGGGTTATGTCGCCAAGCGCATGGAGATCGGCGCAGTCGTCGGCGCGGCCCCGATCGAAAACGTCATCCGCGAAGTGCCCGAAGCCGGCGACGTGGTCATCCTGCTCGGCGGCAAGACCGGCCGCGACGGCTGCGGCGGTGCTACGGGCTCTTCGAAG
>USLE01000285.1 GCA_900555465.1 uncultured Butyricicoccus sp. | reverse complement strand
CGCGAAGATCGAGGAGGCCTGCGCTGCGGTCAAGAGCGGTCTGGTACGCCCGGTCAACTACAACTGCCCCGGCCAGCTGGTCATCGCGGGCGAGCGCGCCGCACTGAATGAAGCGATCGAAAACTGCAAGGCGGCAGGTGCGCGCCGTGCGCTCCCGCTCGCGGTATCGGGCGCGTTCCACACCCCGCTGATGGAAAAGGCCGCAGCCGAGCTGCGCGCCTATGTTTCCGATTTTACCTTCTCCGCGCCCAAGATGAATATTTACTCCAATCTGGACGGCGAGGTGCTGAGCTGCGCCGACCTGCCCGCGCACCTCGAGCAGCACATGATCTCCCCTGTGCGCTGGACCAGGCTCGTGCAGAACGGCATGGCGGCGGGCCTGACCACCGCGTGCGAGGTCGGCCCGGGCAAGACGCTCACCGGCTTTGCCGGCAAGATCGACAAGGCGCTCACCTGCAAGCCGGTCTCCGACATGGCAGGCGTGCAGGCTGCCCTCGCTTGAAAGCGCACTGCGCTTCCAAAAGAATAAAAACCGAGGCACGGGTCCCCGGTTTTTATGAAAAGGATCGCTAAACAGCGATCCTTTTCTATTACATCCGCGCCCTTGGCGCGCTTTTCACAGAAAATACCCGCTTTGCGGGTATTTTTATTTCGCCGAAGGCGCATGAAACAGAAAAGAACCGCTTTTCAGCGGTTCTTTTCATAAAAAGGCAGGACACGCGCCTGCCTTTTTATACCAGAAAGCGATTTTGTGTGTCGCATGCGGCGCGCAAATATCGCGCCCCGGACGCATCCGCGCCCTGCGCGGTGCGTCCGCACTCGTTTGAAAGCGTGCTTTCAAACGAAGTCAGAACGTCGGCATAACCGCGCCCTTGTAGGTGTCCTCGATGAACTGCTTGACCGTGTCGCTCTGCAGCGCCTCGGCCAGCGCCTGGATCTTTTCACTGTTCTCATCGCCGCTGCGGCAGGCCACCGTGTTGACATAGACCTGCGCATACTCCGGGTTCTCGGTGATGAGCGAGTCCTCGTTCGCGTTCAGGTCAGCCTGCAGCGCATAGTTGCCGTTGATAACCGCCATGTCGACATCCTGCAGCGAGCGCGCCAGCTGCTCTGCCGCGATCTCCTGAATCTTGAGGTTCTTGGGGTTGTCGACAATGTCCATGATGGTCGCGTCCGAGGTTGGGTCAATGCCGTCCGCGAGCGTGATCAGGCCGGCGTCCTGCAGCAGCAGAAGCGCGCGGGTCTCGTTCGAGCCGTCGTTCGGAACCGCGATGGTCGCGCCGTCCGCCAGCGCCTCGAGCGTTGCGGTCTTGCCCGGATAAATGCCGAACGGCTCATAGTGCATCTCGATCGCAGAGACCAGATCGGCATTGTTCTCTTCGTTGAAGTTGTTCAGATACGGGATGTGCTGGAAGTAGTTCGCATCCAGATCGCCCTCGACCAGCGCGGTGTTCGGGGTAACGTAGTCGGTGAACTCGACAACATCGAGCGTCCAGCCCGCCTCCGCGAGCACGTCCTTGGCCGCGTTCAGGATCTCCGCGTGCGGTGTGGGCGATGCGCCGACCGTGATGGTCTTGTCGTCCGAGCCGCCCGCGCTCTGCGCATTGTTTCCGCCGCCGCAGCCCGCCAGCGCGGACAGGCACAGCGCGCCCGCCAGCAGGGCCGCAATTCTCTTCTTCATGTGAATCTCTCCTTTTTGGGGTTCTATATCATTTTTAATGATAGCAATTATATTACCGGTTGCGCTTATCCAGCTTTTTGGCCAGCCGCAGGCCGATCTCCTGGAACAGCTGCACGACCACGACGATGATCACGACCGCGATCAGCATGATCTCGAAATTATAGCGGTTGTAGCCGTAGTTGACCGCGACCGTGCCCAGGCCGCCGCCGCCGATGAAGCCCGACATCGCGGAATAGCCCAGAATGGTGACAACCGAGATCGCCGCGCCAACCATGAGCGAGGGCTTGGCCTCGGGCACCAGCACCTTCCACACGATTTGCCACGGGGACGCGCCCATCGACTGCGCCGCCTCGATCACGCCGAAGGGCACTTCCTTGATCGAGGACTCGACCATGCGCGCCACATAGGGCGCGGCCGCCACGGTCAGCGGCACGATCATGGCGGCCGTGCCGATCGACGAACCGGTGATCGCGCGCGTGAGCGGCGAGATCATAACGCCGAGGATCAGGAACGGGATCGAGCGCAGGATGTTGACGATCACGCCCAGCACGGTGTTCAGCACCGGGATGGGGCGGATGCCGTTTTTATCGCTCACGACCAGCAGCAGGCCGAGCGGCAGGCCGATCGCATAGGAGACCACGGTCGAAACCGCGACCATGTACAGGGTCTCCCACAGGGCGTTTGCCCAAAACTCAACTGAAAGCATCTGCGTCGCCCTCCTCTACGTGCACATTCTGGGTCTCGAGGTACGCCAGCGCGCGCTTTGCCGCGCGTTCGTCCTCCGGAAGCTGCAAAATCATCTGGCCGTAGGCCTTGCCGTCGATGTCCTTGGTGTCCGCGAACATGATGTTGACCGGCGCCTTGCACTCGAGCACCATGTTGGACACCACCGGCTCGAACGACGAGTTGCCGTCGAACACGATGCGGCAGTAGTGCTTGCCGGTCGCGAGCTTGTCCCGCCTGCCGTCCGGGTAGATCAGCTGCTTTGCCATCGCGGACTGCGGACGGGTGAACACCTGGTCGACCGTGCCCACCTCCGCAATGCGGCTGGAGTCGATGATCGCCACGCGCTGGCAGATCTCCTCGATGACCGCCATCTCGTGCGTGATGACGATGATCGTGATGCCGAGCGTTTTGTTGATCTCCCTCAGCAGCGCGAGGATCGACCG
>USLE01000284.1 GCA_900555465.1 uncultured Butyricicoccus sp. | reverse complement strand
CCATGTGCCTGACCCAGCTCATGCGCGCGGCGCTGGCGGCCGAGGGCCTGCCGGAAAACGCGATCAACCTCGTGGAGGACACCTCGCGCGACAGCGCCAACCAGATGATGAAGCTGAACGGCTATCTCGACGTGCTCATCCCGCGCGGCGGCGCGGGGCTGATCCAGTCGGTCGTGATGAACGCGACCGTGCCCGTCATCGAGACCGGCACCGGCAACTGCCACGTCTATGTGGACGCATCCGCCGACCTCGACATGGCCGCGCGCATTCTGGTCAACGCCAAGTGCCAGCGCCCGAGCGTGTGCAACGCGGCGGAAAGCCTGCTGGTGCACAAGGATGTGGCCGCGCAGTTCCTGCCGATGGCCGCGGCGGGCCTTGCGCCGAGCGGCGTCAAGATCCACGGCTGCCCGCGCACGATGGAGATCCTTGGCTCCGCCGTCCTCCCCGCGACCGAGGAGGACTACGGCCGCGAATACCTCGGATACGAGATCTCGTGCAGGGTCGTTGACTCGCTGGACGAGGCGATCGACCACATCAACACCTACAACACCGGCCACTCGGAGTGCATTGTCACCCGCGACTACGCCTCCTCCCAGCGCTTTCTGGACGAGGTCGACGCGGCGGCGGTCTATGTCAATGCTTCGACCCGGTTTACCGACGGGTTTGAATTCGGCTTCGGCGCGGAAATCGGCATCTCCACCCAGAAGCTGCACGCGCGCGGCCCGATGGGGCTGACCGCGCTGACCACCACCAAATTTATCATTTACGGAAACGGACAGGTGCGAGAATGAACAAGACGATGGAGAAGGAATACAAGTGGCGCGCGGATGAATACCTGCTGGGTCAGGCGCTGTTGTGGGCCTCCTCCCGCATCGGCAGCCAGAGCCGCACGATCCACATGCAGTCCCAGTACTTTGACACGCTGGACGGGCTGCTGCGGCAGCAGCAGGGCGCGCTGCGCCTGCGCCGCGAGAACGAGCGCAGCGTCTGCTGCCTCAAGCTGCGCAACGAAAACACGCCGGACGGCATGCGCGCGCACGAGGAATACCAGTGCGACGCCAAAACCGTGCAGGAGGGGCTGCACGCCCTGCCGGACAAGGGCGCGCCGCGCGACCTGTGCGAGCAGGCGCTCGCCGCCCAGCTGGAAATGATCTGCAACGTGGATTTCCGCCGCTGCGCCGTGCTGCTCCAGGAGGGCGACACGGTCTGCGAGCTCGCGCTCGACGAGGGCACGCTGCGCCACGGCGGGCGCACCGCGCCGCTGTGCGAGATCGAACTGGAATACGTCGCAGGCGGGGAGCAGACCTTCCACGACCTCGCCGCCGAGCTGGCCGACCAGCTCGAGCTCGTCCCCGAGCCGGAAAGCAAGCTCGCCCGCGCGATGAAACTGTAAGCGCTCCCGAACGAATGCATCCCCAACACATGATATCAGGCTGCCCCAGCGGGGCAGCCTTTTCTATTTCACCAAAACGCGGCGTTTGTGATAAACGGCCTGCAAAGAAAGCCGAACAAAATTGTGCAAAGTGTATATTTTCGTGGAACGACGCAATTCTTGCCGCGCGTTCTTGCAAAAAAACGCATTTCCATGTATAATAAACATGGAAATTGGAAGGGTAAAACCGCATGCGCACCGTCGGCTTTTCGACGCCTGCCGCATCCGGCGCATCTCTGATTTTCACAGAGGGATCTCCGCCTGTATCCAAAGCAGCAGCCATATCGTTTTGACGCTGCGCATTGGCCGTCGGCCTGCCGTGCAGGGAGGTCCCCCGCAAATCCGACCTATATCCACCTGTGAGGACCCCATGAGAAAGAAATTACGGCGAATTTTATGGGCCGCAGCCGCCCTTGTGGCTGTGCTGACCGGCGGGCTGTATGCCGCCGACGAGCTCGGCCCGCAGCGCGAGCTGACTGCCGATACTGCTGTTCACTTCATTGACGTCGGTCAGGGCGATTCTGCGCTTCTGCTCTCGGGCGGGCAGGCCGTGCTGATCGACGCGGGCACCGCGGAGAGCGGCGCCGCGGTCGTGCGCTATCTGGAGGAGCTGGGCGTGACCGAGCTCTACGGCGCGGTGGCCACCCATCCCCATGCCGACCACATCGGCGGCATGGCGCAGGTGATCGAGGCCTTCCCGATCGAGCATTTCTATCTGGGCCCCGAGACCCAGAATACGGCGACCTATTCCGGCATGCTGGATGCGCTCGAGGAGGCCGGCGTCCAGCCCGTCATCCCGGCGGACGGCGACGAGCTGGTCTTTGATTCGGGTGCATCGCTGACCTTCCTCGGCCCGGCCGACGATGTGCCGAAAAACAACCTCAACGATCGTTCCCTGATCACCCTGTTCCGTGCAGGCGACCAGGACGTATTATTCATGGGCGACGCGGAAAGCGCGGCAGAGGAATCCCTGCTGGCGCACCACCCGGCGCTCACCTGCGACGTGCTCAAGGTGGGGCACCACGGCGCTGCGACCTCCTCTTCCGAGGAATTCCTGCAGGCCGTCCGGCCTTCCACCGCCGTCATCTCCTGCGGCGTGGATAACGACTACGGCCACCCCAGTGACCAGACGCTGCAAAACCTGTCCCTTGCAGGCGTGGACGACGTCCGCATCACCGCCCAGAGCGGTACGGTCGTCCTGCCGCTCAACCCACCGTCATCATCAAGCGAGGAGAATGCTGCATGAAACAGACCGGTATTGTAGACCGCTTTGAGGGCGATCAGGTTATCGTGGAGATCGGCAACCAGTTGGTCAACTTCCCCCGTGCGGATGCGCCCGCCATGCTGGCTGAGGGCATGGTCGTCGTCGTGCGGGACGGCCGCATCACGGACATCGACCAGATCGAGACCCAGCGCATTGAAG
>USLE01000283.1 GCA_900555465.1 uncultured Butyricicoccus sp. | reverse complement strand
ATGATAATGTGGGATCATAGGAGATATGAGGATGAAAACCGCTTCTATTTTGGGCGTGCATTTCCATGCCGTTACGATGCAGCAGGCTGTCGAGCTTGCAATGACCCGCCTTCGCGCGCGGCAGAAGGGCTATGTCGTCACACCGAACCCGGAGATCGTTGACCTGTGCTGCAGGGACAGCGAATACATGGGGATTGTCAACCGCGCCACGCTGGTGCTGCCGGACGGTATCGGCATCATCTATGCAGCGAAGATTTTGGGCGAGGAGCTTTACGGAAAGGTTGCCGGCGTCGAATTCGCCGAGCATCTGGTCGCTGCGATGGCAAAGGAGAATATGCGCCTGTATCTGCTGGGCGCCAAGCCCGGTGTCGCCGAACAGGCGGGCACCAAGCTGTGCGCCAAGTATCCGGGCCTTGTACTGGCCGGCACGCACGACGGCTATTTCACCGACGCGCAGGAGGCTGTCGATGCGATCAACAGCTGCGGCGGCGCGGATGTGGTGTTTGTGTGCCTTGGTGCGCCCAAGCAGGAAAAATTCATTGCCGAAAACATGGATGAGATCCATGCGACGCTGTTCTGCGGCCTTGGCGGCTCGCTGGACGTATTCGCGGGCGTTTCCAAGCGCGCGCCGGACATTTTTATCAAGCTCGGGCTCGAGTGGTTCTACCGCCTGCTCAAGCAGCCCAGCCGCATCGGCCGCATGATGAAGCTGCCGAAGTTCCTGCTGATCGTGATCCGTGAGCGCCTGTTCGGCAGAAAGGGGAACAACCAATCGTGAAGGTAAAACTGCTCGCCTACACGCCCGACCCGGAAAAGCTGGTCGCGGCGGCGGCGAAGAACTGCTACTCCTCGACCGACGTGGACAGCGTCCTCGAGGGGCTGACGGAAGAGAAAACCGTAAATTTTGTCAACATGCTGTCCGAGATCGGGCACGAAAGCCCGATCGAGCACGTCTCGTTCACCTTTGCGATCGAGGGCGTGTCCCGTTCGCTGCTCGCGCAGATCACGCGCCACCGCATGGCGTCGTTCTCTGTGCAGTCGCAGCGCTATGTGCGGGAGCATGGATTCGAATACGTCGTCCCGCCCGAGATTGATAAAATCCCGGCCGCGCGGGAACAATTTATCCGTGCGATGGAGGATGACCAGCGCACCTATGAGGCGCTGACCGCCGCGCTGATGGAGGGATACCTCGAGGAACTGCTCCGGCAGGGCGTGCCGGAGAAGAAGGCGCGCAGCCAGGCGGAAAAGCACGCGATCGAGGACGCTCGCTATGTGCTGCCCAATGCCTGCACCACGCGCATTGTGATGACAGCCAATGCGCGCAGCCTGCGCAACTTCTTCCGCCTGCGCTGCTGCCACCGCGCCCAGTGGGAGATCCGCGCCCTGGCGGAGGAGATGTATAAACTGGTCTATGCCGTTGCGCCGACGCTGTTCGGACACAGCGGGCCGGCGTGTGTGGACGGCGCATGCACCGAGGGCAAGATGTCCTGCGGCAAGGCGGCCGAGGTGCGCGCGCACTATCAGGGACTGCGCAAGGCAGCCCATGAATGAGGAAAAGGATATTTTATGTTAGCATTTCGCGAAATCTCAATGGAGGACAAGCAGGCGGTCGAAGCCTGCGCCTCGCATTACAATTACCACCTGTGTGAGCACTGCTTTGTGGACCTGTATATGTGGCGCAGCCACTATAATACCCAGCTCTGCTTCCTGGACGGTTTCCTGCTGGTCAAGATGACGCCGCTCGACGGCGGGCAGGACTGCTACCTCGCCCCAATCGGCGAGGGCGATCTCGGCGCTGCGCTGGACGCACTCGAGCAGGACGCAGCCGAGCGCGGCATCCCGCTGACGCTGGTGTCGGTCGCCGAGCCGATGATTGAACGCATCGAGGCGGCGCGTCCGGGCAAGTTCGATTTTATCCACGACAGCGAGGACGGCGACGACTATATCTATCTGGCGGAAAAGCTGCGCACGCTGTCGGGCAAAAAGCTGCAGAGCAAGCGCAATCTGGTCAACCGCTTCAAGGCGGCATATGACGGCCGCTGGAGCTATGAGGATATGACAAAGGACAACATCAAGGATGCGTTCGGCTATCATATCCGCTGGTGCAACCAGAACGGCTGCGCGCAAAGCCGCGATTTTCAGGGCGAGACCTGCGCGATCGTGCAGGCGCTGCATAATTTTGATAGACTGAGCCTGTGCGGCGGCCTGCTCCGGCTGGACGACGAAGTCATCGCCTTTACCTTCGGCTGCAAGGCCACGGAGGATATGTATGTGGTGCAGATCGAAAAGGCCGACCACACCATCCCCGGCGCGTACCAGATGATCAACCAGCAGTTCGTTCTGCGGAACTGTGACGACGCAGAATACGTCAACAGAGAAGAGGATCTCGGTCTCGAGGGCCTGCGCAAGGCGAAAAAGTCCTATTATCCGGCCATGCGCGGCGTCAAATACGCCGCCGTGCCCAGGGGGCAGAACGCATGATCCGGTTTGCCGGGCCGCAGGACGCGGCGGCCATCCGCCGTCTGTGGGAAGTGTGCTTCCCGGACGAAGGCGGCTTTAACGACTACTTTTTTGCGCATCATTTTGATATAACAAAAACGCTGCTTTCTGTAGAGGGCGGCGAATTATGCGCGATGGTGCAGATGCTGCCGTACCGCCTGATGCTGGACGGCAGGGAAGCGGAGATCACTTATATCTACGGCGCGTGCACCGACCCGGCGCACCGCCGCAAGGGACACATGGCGCGCCTGCTCGAGCACTCGTTTGCGCTCGACCGCGCGGCGGGGCGTGCAGCTTCTGCGCTGATCCCGGCGGAGAAGTGGCTGTTTGATTTTTATAAGCCGTTCGGTTATGAGC
>USLE01000282.1 GCA_900555465.1 uncultured Butyricicoccus sp. | reverse complement strand
CTCTTGAGCACCGCCGGATGCGCGGGCATGGTGTTCGTCAGCTTGCGCGCGGTGATGATGTAGTCGATCAGCAGCACGCCGACCTGGTTGCCGGACAGGGTGACGTATTCGCCGGTCTTGTCCTTCAAAACGATGCCGGTGCGGTCCGCGTCCGGGTCGGTGCCGATGATGAGGTCAACGTCGTTCTGCCTGGCCAGCTCGATGGCGAGCGTGAAGCCTTCCTTGTATTCCGGGTTGGGGTTCTTGACCGTCGGGAAGTCGCCGTCGATCTTCATCTGCTCGGGCTCGCAGATAATGTGCTTGTAGCCCAGGCGGCGGAGGATCTCGGGCACCAGACGGTAGCCCGCGCCGTGGAACGGGGTGTAGACCAGCTTAAAGTCGTCCGCGACCTGCTTTACGCAGTCCGGGTTGACCGCAACCTTGATGACCTCGCCGAGGTAGGCCTCGTCGGTTTCGGTGCTCAGGATGCGGATCATGCCGTTCTTCACGAATTCGTCGTAATCGCCGGTGCGCACGCCGGTGAAGATATCGGTCGCGGCCATCTCCTTGGCGACCACGTCGGCCTCAGCGGGCGGCAGCTGCGCGCCGTCCTCCCAGTAGACCTTATAGCCGTTGTACTCCTTGGGGTTGTGGGACGCGGTGATATTGATACCCGCGATGCAGCCGTAGTGGCGGATCGCAAAGGAAAGCTCGGGCGTGGGGCGCAGCTCATCGAACAGCAGCGCCTTGATGCCGCTCGCCGCAAGGATGCAGGCGGACTGCCGCGCAAATTCCGGCGAGAAGTGGCGGCTGTCGTACGCGATTGCGACGCCGCGGTCCATTGCCGCCTTGCCGTTCGAGACGATCAGGTTGGCAAGGCCCTGCGCCGCCTGGCCGACCGTAAAGCGGTTCATGCGGTTGAGGCCGACGCCGAGCACGCCGCGCAGGCCGGCCGTGCCGAACGACAGGGGCGCGAAAAAGCGGCTTTCGATCTCTTCCTGATTGCCTTCCACCGACTGAAGCTCCGCGCGCTCCTCATCCGAAAGAGCGGGATTCTCCAGCCAACGCTTGTATTCCGACATATAATCCATTGGTATCACCTCATCCTGATTTTAGGGCCAAAGCCACTATCTAAATTATACAATATCTGTGTGTCAATGCAAGAGGTTTTGCGCGAATTCGTGAAAACCGACCGTGTATCCGGCAAAGATGCACAATATTGCGCCGCGGTTTTTATCCAATATGACCCAATGCGGTCCGCAAAACCGGAAGGACAGGGCGGTATGGTGCACCGCCATGCGGAATACCGTCCCGCAGCAGGCAGTTTTGTAGAAATTTACCCGCGAAATTTGTGCAAACCGCCGCGGTTCTGTCAGATGCACCCTTGTACTGCCCCGCGAAATGCGGTATACTTTTTCTATATGAAATTCAACAGATAAAAGGGGTCATGATATGAAGCTCCGAACCAGGCTGGCGGTTCTGGTGTGCAAGGTCTCGGGCGCGGTGCTGCGCCGGCTGGGCCGCGGCGGCACCAACCTGCCCGGCAGGCTTGCGCTTAAAATCGACAAGAATATCCTCGGCGAGCTCTCGCGCGGGGTCAGGGTCACGGTCGTGACCGGCACCAACGGCAAGACCACCACCTCCCGCATGATCGAGCAGGCGTTCGCGGACGCGGGGCTCAAATACTTCTCCAACAAGTCGGGCGCCAACCTGCTGACCGGCATCATCGCGGTATTCGCCCAGCACTGCACGCTGTCCGGCAAGTGCCCGTACACCCATGCGCTGATCGAGTGCGACGAGGCGGCCTTCCGCCGCACGAGCGAGTTCCTGCCGGTCGAGTGCCTGGTAGTGAACAACATCTTCCGCGACCAGCTCGACCGCTACGGCGAGATCACCCACACGTTGAACGCCATCCGCGAGGGCATCACCCACATCCCGGACGCGACGCTCTGCCTGAATGCGGACTGCTCGCTCACCTCCTCGCTCGCGGAAAACGTGCCGAACAGGGTGGTCTGGTTCGGCGTCAACGTGCCGATCTATCAGGAGACCGCGCACGAGCTGTCGGACGCACCCTACTGCATCCACTGCAAGACCGAATACCAGTATGATTACATCACCTACGGCCATCTGGGCGGCTTCCGCTGCCCGAAATGCGGCTACCACCGCCAGACGCCCGAAGTTGCGGTGACCAAGGTGGTCAAAACCGACGCGGACTCGTCCGACGTGGTGCTCGACATCTTCGGCCGGGAGCACGAGGTGCACGTCAACCTCCCGGGCGGCTACAATATCTACAATGCGGCGGCCGCCGCAGCGGTGTCCCATGTGGTCGGCATCGACGAGGAGACCGCGGTCGCGGCGCTCGGCCAGTTCGAGTGCGGCTTTGGCCGCGCGGAGCAGTTCACGCTCGGCAAGGCTCCCGCGCGCATGATGCTGGTCAAAAACCCCGCGGGCTTCAACCAGGTCATCAACCTGATCGCGCACGACGAGGGCAGCTACCAGCTTGCCTTCCTGCTCAACGACCGCTTTGCGGACGGCACCGACATCAGCTGGATCTGGGACGTGGACTTTGAGGCGCTCGCCGCCCAGCAGGAGCGCTTTACGCGCGTTTTCGTCTCGGGCGTGCGCGCGGACGATATGGCGCTGCGCCTGAAATACGCAGGCTTCAAGGCGGACAGGCTCGAGGTCATCCGCGACTATGACAAGCTGCTCGGCGCGGTCGCGGCGGACGAGACGCCCGCTTTCCTCATGCCGACCTATACGGCCATGTTCGACCTGCGAAACGAGATCGGCAAGCACACGGACGTCAAGGCGTTTTACGAATAAGGGGGAGGACCGGAAAATGGAACTGAATATCTGCCACCTGTACCCGGATATCCTCAACCTGTACGG
>USLE01000281.1 GCA_900555465.1 uncultured Butyricicoccus sp. | reverse complement strand
ATCAGGTGCGCCTGCTGAACGGCGCGCAGCTCGACCTCGGCGGCATCGGAAAGGGCTTTGCGACTGACGCGGCCGCGGCAATGCTGGACGGGACGCAAGGCGTTCTTGCGACGCTGGGCGGCAACATCGGCGCCTACGGCGAAAACCCGAACCGCGACAGCGGAAACTGGGTGGTCGGCATCGCGGACCCGGATGACAACGCGGCGTTTATCGCGACCGTCGAGGTGCGTGACCTGTCGGTCGTCACCTCGGGCGATTATGAGCGGTATTTCGAGCAGGACGGCAAGCGCTATCACCACATCTTCGATCCCGCGACCGGATATCCGGCGGACAGCGGCCTGCGCAGCGTGACCGTGATCGACGAGAGCTCGACCCGGGCGGACGCGCTGACGACTGCGCTGTTCGTCATGGGGCTGGAAGAGGGGATGGCCTTCTGCGAGCAAAATGATATTGCGGCGGTGTTCGTCACGGCGGACAAGCAGGTGCATGTGACGGACAAGGTCGGAGAGGTCTGCACCTTTGCCTTCCTCGGCGAAGAAAAGGGATACACCCATGCGCAGTAAACTCAAATGGGGCGACTTTGTCATCATCGGTGTGGTGCTGGCGCTGGCAGCGGCGATCGCGGCGGTGCTGGCGCTCGGCACGTCGGGCGACCGGCTGTATGCCGAGGTGTGGCAGGATAACGAACTCGTCGAGCGGGTCGAGTTGACCGACCGCACCGACCGCACGATCGATCTGGACGGGCATAACGTGATCGTGCTCTCCGGCCGGACAGCTACCATGCAGTCCGCAGACTGCCACGATCAGGTCTGCGTGCGCACGGGCATGCTGACCCGCGCCGGACAGGTGGCGGTCTGCCTGCCCAACCGCGTGGTGCTGCGCATCACGGGCGGGACCAGCGAGATCGACGCGATCGTATCGTAAAAGGGGGAGCGTGGTTTTTTGAAAGCGAAAAAAATAACGCTCTGCGGCCTGCTGACCGCGCTTGCGGTCGTGCTGTCGCTGGTCGAGCGGCTGTTCCCGCTGGACGCGGTCGTGCCCGTGCCGGGCGTCAAGCTGGGGCTTGCCAACGTAGTGACGCTGTTCGCGCTCACGCGCGTTTCCGCGCGCGACGCGCTCGCGGTCGTGGTGTGCCGCGTGGCGATCTCCTCGCTGCTCATGGGCAGCGTGACCGCGTTTCTGTTTTCGCTCCTCGGCGGGCTGCTTGCGCTTGCCGTGATGTGGGCGCTGCTGCGGTCGGAGGGGAAATTCTGCTCGCTTTTGGGCGTGAGCGTTGCAGGCGCGGCGGCGCACAACATCGGGCAGGTGATCGCGGCGATCATCTGGATGCAGACCGACGCGGTGGTCGCGTATCTGCCGCTGCTGCTCGTGATGAGCGTGCCGCTCGGGCTGGTGACCGGGCTGACCTGCGCGATCGTGCTCTCGCATATGAAAAAAATAAATTTTAACGTATAAATCCGCGCGCATCCTCCTATACTATCGGCAAATGCACAAGGAGGAAATGCGATGAAAAGGCTTATTGCAATGCTCGCCATGCTGACCTTGCTGTTTGGCTGCGGCTGCTCCAACACGGCGGACGAGCCCCAAAACAACGGAACGGATAACAATGCTACGGATAACAATGTCACCGATGGCCAGAACAACAATGGAACCGTAAACGACGACAACACGGTCGGCGACGATATCCAAGACGGCGTGAACGATGTCGGCGACGCAGTCGGCGAAGCGGGCAACGCGGTCAGGGACGGCATGGACAACGTGGGCGACGCGCTGACCGGCGACGAGAACCGCACAGATAACGGCACCGCGGGCAACAACGCGGATACGAATACCAATACGGCAAACCCGTAACAGGGAAAACAAGCGGCATGGCCAGAACGCCATGCCGCTTTTGCATGCCGCGGGAAAACCTGTCAAAAACAGGCGGTGCGGGAAACGTCGATTGGTGCGCTTTTTGCCTTGCACTGGCCTTTGCACTGTGATAAAATAGTCCTATCATGGGCAAAATTGCCCATACAGGAAGTTGGAGTGAAGAAAATGGATTACAACCGCTTGGCGGAACTGCTGTTTCCGCATATCAACACCACGCCCGAGGAGATCGAAGCCCGCTATCCGAAGCGTGAGCTGCCCGAGGGCGCAAAGGTGACCCGCATGGGCCCCAGCCCGACCGGCTTTATGCACCTCGGCAACCTGTACGGCGCGCTGGTGGACGAGCGTCTGGCGCACCAGTCGGGCGGCGTGTTCTACCTGCGCATTGAGGATACGGACAAAAAGCGCGAGGTCGAGGGCGGCGTGCAGACCATCATCGAGGCGTTTTCCTCGTTCGGCCTGCCGTTTGACGAGGGCGCAACGCTGGACGGCGACAACGGCGCCTACGGCCCCTACCGCCAGAGCCAGCGCGCGGAGATCTATCAGATCTTTGTAAAGAGTCTGGTCCAGCGCGGCATGGCCTACCCCTGCTTCTGCACCGAGGAGGAACTCGCCGCGGCGCATCAGCAGCAGGAGGCAAATAAGGAGAACTTCGGCTACTACGGCAAGTACGCCGTGTGGCGCGACCGCCCGATGGAGGACATCGAGGCCGAGCTCCAAAAGGGCACGCCCTATGTCGTGCGCTTCCGCTCGGAGGGCAGCATCGAGAACAAGATCCGCCACGAGGATCTGGTCAAGGGCAAGATGGAGGTCACGGAGAACGACCAGGACGTGGTCATCCTCAAGTCGGACGGCATCCCGACCTACCACTTTGCGCATGTGGTGGACGATCACCTGATGGGTACGACGGTCGTCGTGCGCGGCGAAGAGTGGCTCGCGACCCTACCGGTGCATCTCCAGCTGTTCCGCGCGATGGGCTGGAAGGCGCCCAAGTATGCGCACACCGCCCAGCTGATGA
>USLE01000280.1 GCA_900555465.1 uncultured Butyricicoccus sp. | reverse complement strand
GCACAGGACGGATCACGTCGCACATGTCCGCGATCATGTTGGTATTCCTGACCACGACCTCATACGCGCGGTCCTCGCCCAGATAGGAAAATTCGCGGAGCATCTCGTCCGTGGACTTGAAGTACAGCGGCGCCTGATTGTCCGCATCGCCGAAGCCCTGCCCCGCCATCAGGATGCGGCGAAACGCCTCGTCCTCTGGCTCGAGGAAGTGCACATCGCCGGTCGCGCAGCAGGGTTTGCCCAACTCGTCTGCGAGACGCAGGATGTCTCGGTTCCAGTCGCGCAGCTGCTCCTCATCCTTGGCCATTCCCTTTTCGATCATGAATCGGTTGTTGCCGATGGGCTGGATCTCAAGATAATCATAGAAGGACGCCAGCCGCTTGAGCTCGTCCCACTCCGCATTGCTGGTCAGCGCGCGGAACACCTCGCCCGCCTCGCACGCAGAGCCGAAGATCAGCCCCTCGCGGTGGCGGATAAGCTCCGAGCGCGGCATGATCGGCCGCTTGTTGTAGTATTCCAAAAAGCTCTTGGAGATCAGCTGGTATAGGTTGCGCAGTCCAGCCTGATTTTTCACCAGAATGATGAAATGGTAGCGCGGCAGGTTTTTCAGCTTGTTCTTGCGGTCGGTCGTCGCGGCGAGCACGGGGTTGATATCCGCCACCGTGACCGCGTGCATCTCGTCTTTGAGCCGTGCCAGCAGCTTTACAAAGATGCGCCCCAGCACGGCCGCGTCCTCGCTCGCGCGGTGATGCTCAAACGGGCCGACCGCGAGTTCCTTGGCAAGGATGTTCAGCTTGAACTTATGCAGATGCGGCAGCATCAGGCGGGACATTTCCAGCGTGTCGATCGCAGTGAAATCCCGCTCGATGGACAGGCGCTTACACGCCGTGCGCAGAAAGCCCATATCGAAGCCCGCGTTGTGCGCGACGAGAGGATATTTTCCCTCCCCCGCCCATGCGAGAAACTTAGGCACCGCTTCATCGAGGTCGGGCGCATCCGCGACCGTCTCATCCGAAATGCCGGTCAGCTTGGTGATCTCCTCCGGGATGGGCTTGTGCGGGTTGACATAGGTCTGGAAACTGTCCTGGATCGCGCCGTCCACCACGCGGCAGGCCGCGATCTCGGTGATCTCCTCGCTCGCGGGGTTGAGGCCGGTGGTCTCGAGGTCGAACACGATGAACGTGCCGTCGAGCGGCTCAGCGGACTTGCCGCGCACGACCGAAAGGCTGTCCGCATCGTTGACGTAATACGCCTCGATGCCGTAGATGATCTTCATATCCCCGATGATATCCTTCTGCTTGCCCTCCTGCGCGTGCAGCGCTTCGGGGAAGGCCTGCGCCACACCGTGGTCGGTGATCGCCATCGCGCGGTGGCCCCACTGCGCCGCGCGGCACAGCAGCGACGCGGTGGAACTCATGCCGTCCATCGCGCTCATGTTGGTATGCAGATGCAGCTCGACGCGCTTCAGCCCCTCGGCCTTGTCCTGCCGCACGGGCTTTTTCGCCTTGACGATGCCGGTCGGCTCCAGAACCATCTCCTTGGCGTAGGAGTCGTACACCATTTTACCCTGCACGGTGCAGTACAGGCCGTTTTTGATTTTGGAGACCGTGTCGCCTGCCTTGTCGGCTGCGAGGAACTTGGACACGCGCACCGAGTTCGTGCGGTCGGTCATGTCGAATGCGATCTTGACATAGTCCTTGCCGGTCTTTTTGCTGTGGATATCCTTGTTGTCGGTGAAGAACACCTCGCCCTGGATGGTGACCATATCGTAAGCCGCGATCGCCTCGTTGACCGACACGATCGGGTCCTGCATCAGCTTGCCGAAGATCAAATCGTCCTCGCGCACCTTCTCCGTGCGCGGACGCTGGTAGCCGGTGTGCTCCGGCTTGGGCGCAGGACGCGGCTTTTTCGGCTTGGGCTCCGCCGGGGCGGCAGCCGCCGCTTCCGCGACCGCCTGCTGCAAAATCTCCTCGCGGTCGGGTGCGTCGGACGGCGGCGCGTAGTCGTCCGCCTCGGCGCGCACCGCGTGCACCGGGCACACGATATCCAGCTCGCGCCGGATACGCGCTTCCAGATGGCGCAGGGCGGTCGCAAAATGCTTTTCGCTCACCTCATCCATCGGGATGTACAGCGCGTTGCCCTCGTATTTCCACTTTTTGCAGTCGAGCAGGCCGCGCGCGGACGGCATGCGGTACGCCATGTCGTCATACAGCGAGCGGATGTACTCGTCTGTCAGCCCGTCCGGCATGGTATAGCGCGGCTCGATGCACACGCGGTCAAGCCCGTACTGCTTTGCGATCTGCTTTTCCGCCTTGGCGATGGCCTTGCGGCTGACCACATGGGAAAGCCCCAGCTCGACCACCATGACCGTGTTATTATCCCCAAAAGCGAGAGAACGCACCTCGCCCGCGGCGAGGTGCTGTTCTTCTGCGATGCCTTTGCAGTTTCCGAAAATATCAATGAGCTTTCCAGCCACTGTTACTCTCCTTCAAAATGCGCGATTTCGTCCATGAGTGCGTCCACCAGCTGCTCCTGCGGCACCTTCTTGATGATCTCCCCCTTGCGGAAGATCAGGCCCACGCCATCGCCGCCCGCGATGCCGAGATCGGCTTCGCGCGCCTCGCCCGGGCCGTTGACCGCGCAGCCCATGACCGCGACCTTGAGTTTTTTCCCTTCGATGGCCATGCAGCGCTGCTCGACCTCCTTGGCAATGCCGATCAGGTCGATGCGCGTGCGCCCGCAGGTCGGGCAGGACACGACGTTGATGCCCTCCTCCGCGCGGCCGACCGCTTTGAGGATCGCCTTTGCCGCGTAGATCTCCTTGACCGGGTCGTCGGTCAGCGACACGCGGATGGTGTCGCCCACGCCGAGCGCAAGCAGGCCGCCAATCCCTGCCGCGG
>USLE01000279.1 GCA_900555465.1 uncultured Butyricicoccus sp. | reverse complement strand
ATCTACGTCAACACCGAGAACCTGCATTACCTGCTCATCGAGAACGCCTTCCCGAACGGCCACCCGCCGCTCGAGCAGTGCGGCGTTATCCTGACGCGCCGCGACATCGTCGAGAAGTCCGCGCTGATGAAGGTCAGCACCTGCATGAACCCGATGGATACCGCGCTCGGCGTGTTCGGCTGCATGCTGGGCTATACCCAGATCAGCGCAGAGATGAAGGACAAGGAGCTGGTCAGCCTGATCACCCGCATGAGCGAGCAGGAGGCCATGCCGATGGTCGCCGACCCGGGCGTGATCGATCCGGTCGAGTTCCTGCATGAGGTGCTGGGCGAGCGTTACCCCAACCCCTTCCTGCAGGATTCCCCGCAGCGTATTGCGACCGATACCTCGCGTAAGATACCGCTGCGCTTCGGCTCGACGCTGTATGCGTACTACAACTCCACCCTTCCCGCGCACCGCGCGACCAAGCTGGTCTATATCCCGCTGGTGCTCGCGGGCTGGCTGCGCTATCTGGTCGGCGTGGACGACCGCGGCGATGCGTTCGAGCTCAGCCCGGACACCAACCTCGACCATGTCCGCTCGCTGATCGGCAACCCCAAGCTGGGCGATCAGGTATCCGAGGATCAGCTGTATCCGCTGCTGTCCAACCGCTACTACTTTGGCGTCAACCTGTTCGAGATCGGTGTGGGCGAGACCGTTGTGCGCATGTTCAACGAGATGAACAAGGGACCGCGCGCCATCCGCGAGACGCTGCGCAAGTACTGCGGCGAGGAAAAGGAAGAGGAGTGGATCCTCTAAGCAGCGCAGTATCCCAAACCGCGTTTTGAAGCCAAACACAGGGACATGCCCTGCGCTTAGGAAAAGCACCCGCCGGCCGGCGGGTGCTTTCTTTGCGTTGGCGGGAAAGGATACAAAAAAAGAGACCCCCCAAGGGTCTCTTTTTGCATGTATGGATGGTTTACCCTTTGCTTTGCGCGACCAGCTGCACGCCCGGGGCGAACCGCAGCCAGCGCGTCCCGCGGAACCGCAGGGCAAAACAGATCGTGCGGCAGACCCAGTCGCCTACCATTGCGATCCAGATCCCGATCGCGCCGAGGCCGAATACGACCGCGAGCACATAGCCGCTGGCCAGACGCAGCAGCATCATCGAGGCGATTGAGCAGATCATCGGATAGCGCACATCGTTCGCCGCGCGCAGCACATTGGGCAGGGTGAACGAGGCGGGCCAGACCAGCGCGGCGCAGCCGTTATGGATGAAGATCAGCGCCATGCCAAGCGAGAGCGCCTCGGGGGACAGACTGTAGATCCGGAGCACCAGCGGTGTGACCGCGATCGTCAGCAGGCAGCAGGCGCCGTTGATGAGATAGGTGATTTTGAGCATCTTTTTGGCCATGTAGCGCGCCTGCGCGGTATCGCCCGCGCCGATGCACTGGCCGATGACCGTGATCATCGCAAGGCTCATCGCCTGACCGGGGATAACAGCGACCGCATCCAGGTTGTTTGCGACCGCGTTCGCCGCGATCTGGGTGGTGCCGAACAGCGCGATGATGCTGACGACCAGAATGCGGCCCAGCTGGAACAGGCTGTTTTCCAGCCCGTTTGGCACGCCGATCTGCAAGATGCGGCGGATCAGCGAAAAGTCCGGGCGGAAGCGCGCGCCGGTGCGGAGCGTGACCGTGTGTTCCGGATGGAACAGCAGAATCGTGATGACCACGGCGGCCACCCCGCGGGAGAACAGCGAGGAGAGCGCCGCGCCCGCAACGCCCCAGTCCAGCACAAAGATCAGCACCGAGTTGCCGATCAGGTTGACCACGTTGATCAAACCGGCGATCAGCATGGAGATGCGCGAGTTGCCCTGCGCGCGGAACAGGGCGGCGCCGGCATTGTAGACCGCGAGCACAGGATAGGAGAACACACTGACCGTCAGGTAAGTCAGCGCGCTTGCCATCACGTCATCCTCGATCGAGCCGAACAGCAGGCGCAGCAGCGGCGCGCGCAGCAGCATGATCAGCACGGAGAAGCCGAGGGAGATCGCGATGACGACCAGATAGAGCTGGCGGGCGGCGTCGCACGCGCGCTTGCGTTCGCGCGCGCCGAGCAGCTGCGCCACGACGACTGCGCCGCCGGTCGCGAGCGCGGAAAAAATGTTGATGATCAGTACATTGAGCATATCGACCAGCGATACGCCTGAGACGGCCGCTTCACCGACCGAGGATACCATGATGGTATCCGCCAGACCGACCGTGATCGAAAGCACCTGCTCGAGCACGAGTGGCCAGATCAGCTTTTTCAGGGCAGCGTTTGAAAAGAGTTCCTTGTTCGTAGGGATGGCCTTCTTTCTTGGTGGATGCGTCATAAAATGACCTGGTAGGCCTCGATCAGCCGCTCGAGCGACCATGCGGCGTTCGCCGGGCTGGTGGAGGGGAGCTGGGTGATGGGCACATGGGTCTTGGGTTCGACCAGCTTGCGGTACAGCTCGGCGGATTTGCCGCCGGTGGCGAAGATGCGCTCGATCTTTGTCTCGCGCAGCAGGCGGCCGATGTCGTTCGGCACAGCGTTTTTGATGCTGGTATCGGACGCGCCCGCGATATCGCACCGGGCGATGGTGTCCCACAGCGCAATATGGTGCTTCAGGCACATGGCGCGCTTTTCCGCGATGGTCGCGGGCAGTTCCTCGCCCAGCACGGCGGCGAGCACGCGCCAGAAGCGGTTCTGCGGGTGCCCGTAGAAAAATCCCACCTCGCGCGATTTGGGGCTGGGGATGGAGCCCAGCAGCAGCACGCGCGACTCGCTGTTATACAGCGGCGGGATATTGTGCACAACGGTTTGCGTGGTCATGTTTCCTCCTCGATGACCGAAAGAAAGGCACGGAACGCGCTCGGCAGCGCATAGTCCGCGCGCAGCGCGGCAGGGCTGACAAA
>USLE01000278.1 GCA_900555465.1 uncultured Butyricicoccus sp. | reverse complement strand
GTATACACCGCGCGATAACATCTCATTAAAATACTTTGCGTATTGTTTGGTATCGCTGGTCTTGGCGGCTGCAAAGCAGTCCACCGGGGTCTCGGTGAAGTACGGGCAGAGCAGCGAGCCGACTTGGTTGACCTGCATCTTGACGCCGTGCTTTTTCGCGCTCTCGCGCAGGTGGTTTGCGATATACTGCGCCGAGGTCTCCATGACCGTGTAGACCTCGGGGTGGTCGGTCAAAATCTGGAGCTGCGCCAGTCCCGCCGCCATCGCGACCGGGTTGCCGGACAGCGTGCCCGCCTGATACACCGGGCCGCACGGCGCGACCTGCTCCATCAGCGCGCGCGTGCCCGCGTACGCGCCGACCGGCATGCCGCCGCCGATGATCTTGCCAAAGGTGACCAGATCCGCGCGGACGCCGAAATACGCCTGCGCGCCGCCCGCCGCAAGGCGGAAGCCCGTGATGACCTCGTCAAAGATCAGGAGGCTGCCGTGTTTGTCGCACAGGTCACGCAGGCCCTGCAAAAAGCCGTCCTTCGGCGGCACAACGCCCATGTTCGCCGCGACCGGCTCGACGATCACCGCCGCGACCTGTCCCGGGTTGGCGTCCAGCAGGCGCTCCACCGAGGCAAGATCGTTGTACTGCGCCATCAGCGTATCCTGCGCCGCGCCCTTTGTCACGCCCTTGGAGTCCGGCTCGCCCTGCGTGAGCGCGCCGCTGCCCGCGCCAACCAGCATTGCATCCGAATGGCCGTGGTAGCAGCCCTCGAACTTGATGATCTTGTCGCGCCCGGTCGCGCCGCGCGCAAGGCGCACCGCGCTCATGACCGCCTCGGTGCCCGAGTTGACCATGCGCACCATCTCGATGTTCGGCACCATTTCGACCATCTTTTCGGCCATCTCGACCTCGAGCGCGGTCGGCGCGCCGAACGACAGGCCGTTCACCATGCGGTCATAGACCGCTTTCAGGATGTCCGGATGGCTGTGGCCGAGCACCATCGGCCCCCATGAGCCGACATAGTCGATGTATTCCAGCCCGTCCTCGTCCAGCACATGGCTGCCGAGGCCCTTGACGATAAAGCGCGGCTTGCCGCCCACCGCGCGGAACGCGCGCACAGGTGAGTTGACGCCGCCGGGCAGTACCTTGCATGCCCGCTCAAAAAGCTGTTCGGATTTCGTCATATCAGCCGATGTCTCCCTTCCGGATCGCGTCCGCGAGCTCGGGCGCGTAGTAGGTAATGAGGATGTCCGCGCCCGCGCGGTAAATGGACACCGCACTCTCGCACATCACGCCGTATTCGTCGATCAGGCCGGCCTTTGCCGCGGCCTTGATCATCGCGTACTCGCCCGAAACCGCATACGCCGCAACCGGCAGATCGAACCGCTGCTTGCACTGGTACACCAGGTCGAGGTAGCTCATCGCGGGCTTGATCATCAGGATGTCCGCGCCCTCCTGCACGTCGAGCGCACATTCGCGCATGGCCTCGCGGCCGTTGTGCCAGTCCATCTGGTAGGAACGGCGGTCGCCGAACGACGGCGCGGAGCCTGCCGCGTCGCGGAACGGGCCGTAGAAATAGGAAGCATACTTTGCCGCATAGGACATGATCGGCACGTTGACAAAGCCGTTCTCGTCCAGCGCCGCGCGGATCGCCGCGACGCGGCCGTCCATCATGTCCGAGGGCGCGACCATGTCCGCACCCGCTTTCGCGTGGCTGACCGCGATCTGCGCAAGCCGCGCGATGGTCTGGTCGTTGTCCACATAGTGGCCGCACAGGATGCCGCAGTGGCCGTGCGAGGTGTATTCGCACATGCACACGTCGGTGACGACGTACATCTCCGGGGCAAGCTCCTTGATCTTGCGGATGCCCTGCTGGACGATGCCGTCCTCCGCCCACGCGCCCGAGCCGATCTCGTCCTTGTCCTTCGGCAGACCGAACAGGATGACGCGGGACACACCGTGCTCGTGCGCGCGCTCGACCATGCGGTACAGCTGATCGGGCGAATAGTGGTACTGGCCGGGCAGCGAGGGGATCTCCTCGTAAATGCCCTCGCCCTCGGCGACGAAGATCGGCCAGATCAGGCTTTCGGGGGAAATACGCGTCTCGCGCACCAGCTTGCGCAGGTTATCCGAGGTGCGCAGGCGGCGGGGACGGATGGTTTGGTTGAACATGACAAAGACTCCCTTTCCGATATGGAGAATGTAGAATGGAGTATGGAGAATGATGGTACTGTCATTCTCCACTTTCAATTTTCCATTTTGAGTTGATCTATCATTGCGTCAATGGTTGCATTTTGCGCAACCCTGACCTGCATACCGTATTTGCGGGCCGCCTGTGCGGTCTGCTCGCCGATGCAAAGCGCGGTAAAGCCGCTGTAATCCGCCGCACCCACGGCCTGAACGAAGCCCTCGACCGTGGACATGCTGGTAAAGGTCACAACGTCTGCCGTGCCCTGCTCCAGCATGGCGCGCAGCTCGTCCGCCTTGGCGCAGCGGTATTCGGTGTCGTACAGCGGCACGTCGGTGACGTGCACGCCCGCGGCTTTCAGCTTTTCGGGCAGGATGTGCCCGCCCGCTGCCGCGCGCAGCAGCAGCGCCGCGCCGCCCTGCGGCAGGACCGCCGTGAGCGCGTCCGCGAGGTGTTCGCCGTCGTACTGCGCGGGGATGAGGTCGGCGGTCAAGCCGTAGCCCGCCAGCGCGTCCGCTGTGCCGCGGCCGATCGCCGCGAGCTGCATGCCATACAGCGCGCGCAGGTCGCGCCCGAGTTTGTGAAGCGCGTGCACCGCCGCGTGGACACCCGCCGGGCTGGTAAACACCGCCCAGTCGTGGCGCTGCGCGAGCTGGGCGCGAACGTCATTGAAGCGCCGTGCATCGAGACGGTCGAGCGCGAAAACGTGCAGCCGCTCGCGGACGCGCTCGCGCAGCGCCACGAC
>USLE01000277.1 GCA_900555465.1 uncultured Butyricicoccus sp. | reverse complement strand
TTCCAGATCAACAGCGAGCTTGCGCTCATCTTCCTCGGCGTGCTGCCAGTGCTGGCGATCGGCCTGGGCCTGCTGATGAAGTTTGTCGGCCCGATCTTCGAGCGCGTGTTCAAGACCTATGACCGCATGAACACGGTCGTGCAGGAAAACGTGCGCGGCATCCGCGTGGTCAAGGCCTATGTGCGCGAGGAGCACGAGACCGAGAAGTTCAAGGGCGTTTCCGGCCTGCTCTATAAGCAGTTCTCCAAGGCGCAGAAGACGATGGCGGGCGTTGCCCCGCTCATGCAGTTCTGCATGTACACCTGCATGCTGCTGATCTCGTGGTTCGGCGCGCGCCTGATCGTCGGCGGCAGCATGACCACCGGCGAGCTGACCAGCCTGTTCTCCTACGCGATGCAGATTTTGATGAGCCTGATGATGGTTGCGATGGTGTTTGTCATGATCACCATGTCCAAGGCGAGCGCAGAGCGTATCGTCGAGATCCTCGAGGAACAGCCCGACCTGCATAATCCGGAAAACCCGGTGACCGAGGTCAAGAACGGCGATATCGACTTTGACAACGTAAACTTCAGCTATAAGGGCGACGAGCACAAGCTCGCCCTGCGGAATGTGGACCTGCACATCAAGGCCGGCCAGACGATCGGCATTCTGGGCGGCACGGGCGCGGCCAAGTCCACGCTGGTGCAGCTCATCCCGCGCCTGTACGATGTGACGACCGGCTCGGTCAAGGTCGGCGGCGTGGATGTGCGCGACTATGACATCGAGGCGCTGCGCGAGCAGGTCGCAATGGTATTGCAGAAGAACGTGCTGTTCTCGGGCACGATCAAGGAAAACCTGCGCTGGGGCAATGAGAACGCGAGCGACGAGGAGCTCGAGCACGTGTGCAAGCTGGCGCAGGCGGATGAATTCATCCAGCAGATGCCCAAGAAGTACGATACCTATATCGAGCAGGGCGGCACCAACGTGTCCGGCGGCCAGAAGCAGCGCCTGTGTATCGCGCGTGCACTGCTGAAAAAGCCCAAGGTGCTCATTCTGGACGACTCGACCAGCGCGGTCGACACCAGGACCGATGCGCTCATCCGCAAGGCGTTCGCGGAGGAGATCCCGAACACCACCAAGCTGATCATCGCGCAGCGCGTTTCCTCCGTGCAGGAAGCAGACCAGATCATCATTCTGGACGGCGGTGCGGTGCAGGCGGTCGGCACGCATGAAGAACTGCTCGCCGGCAACCCGATCTATCAGGAAATTTACAACCAGCAGACCAGGAAGGGAGATGAGGAATAATGCCGGGACCCGGAGCAAGAGGACCGATGGGCGGTCCGGGACACCGCGGCCAGATGGCCGGCGGCAGACGCAGCAAAAACCCGAAAAAAACCCTCGCGCGGCTGCTGCATTATATCAGGGACGGCTATGCTGTCCAGTTCGGCGTGGTGCTGGTGTGCATCCTGTTCTCCGCGGTGGCGGGCGTAGCAGGTTCGATGTTCCTGCAGACGCTGATCGACGACTATATCGCGCCGCTGCTGCTCGAGGCCGCACCCGTGTTCACCGGGCTGGCGCGCGCGCTTTTACAGATGGCGCTGATCTATCTGGTGGGCATTGCCTCCACCTTCCTGTATAACTGGATGATGGTGTCGATCTCGCAGGGCATCCTGAAAAAGGTGCGCGATGAGATGTTCTCGCGCATGCAGCGGCTGCCCATCCGCTATTTCGACACCCATACCCACGGCGATCTGATGAGCCATTTTACCAACGATACGGACACCCTGCAGCAGATGCTCAGCCAGTCCATCCCGCAGATGTTCTCCTCGCTGGTGACGATCATTGCGGTGTTCATCGCCATGCTGGTGACCAATGTATGGCTGACGCTGTTCGTGCTGGTCGGCATCGCGGTCATGCTGGTCGTGGTGCGCAAGATCGGCGGCCAGTCCGCCCGGTTCTTCCTCGAGCAGCAGACCTCGCTCGGCAAGGTCAACGGCTATATCGAGGAGATGATCAACGGCCAGAAGGTCGTCAAGGTGTTCTGCCACGAGGACAAGTGCAAGGAGCAGTTCGATGAGCTGAATAACGAGCTGCGTGAGAACGCAAAGAACGCGAACACCTTTGCCAACATCCTGATGCCGATCATGATGAACATCGGCAACCTGCTGTATGTGCTGGTCGCGGTGGTCGGCGGCACGCTGGCGCTGTCCGGCGCAGTCGGCGACAGCATCACCATCGGCGTGATCGCGAGCTTTTTGCAGCTGACCAAGTCGTTCACCCAACCGGTCACGCAGATCTCGCAGCAGTTCAACTCGATCGTCATGGCGCTCGCCGGCGCGGAGCGTATCTTCGAGCTGATGGACGAGGAGCCCGAGACCGACGACGGCTATGTCACGATGGTCAACGCCAAGTACAACAAGCAGGGCGAACTGGTCGAAACCCCGGAAAAGACCAACATCTGGGCGTGGAAGCACCCGCATGAGGACGGCACGATCACTTACGAGCGCGTGCGCGGCGACGTGCGCTTCTACGACGTGGACTTCGGCTACAACCCGGATAAGATCGTGCTGCACGATATCTCGCTGTACGCCGAGCCGGGCCAGAAGGTGGCCTTCGTTGGCGCGACCGGCGCGGGCAAGACCACCATCACCAACCTCATCAACCGCTTTTACGATCTGGCGGACGGCAAGATCCGCTACGACGGCATCAACATCAACAAAATCAAAAAGGCCGATCTGCGCCGCTCGCTGGGTATCGTACTGCAGGATACCAACCTGTTCACCGGTACGATCCGCGACAATATCCGTTACGGCAATCTGGAGGCGACCGATCAGGAGGTCGAAGCGGCGGCCCAGCTGGCCAACGCGGACGACTTCATCCGCCGTCTGCCGGACGGCTACGACACCGTGATCGACGGCGAGGGCGGCTGCCTGTCGCAGGGCCAGCGCCAG
>USLE01000276.1 GCA_900555465.1 uncultured Butyricicoccus sp. | reverse complement strand
GCTGTGGCTGCTGTGCAGCCTGACCGGAGGCGTGCCGCGTCCGGTGCACGCGCTCAGCCGGCTGTCCTTTGCGCTTTACTTATCGCATCCGCTCATCATGCGCCTGTGGAACGAATGGACGATCCGGCAGGACCCGGTGATCTACCTCAGGCTGTGGCAGAGCTACCTGATGACCTTTATCGGCGGGCTGCTGATCGCTTTCCTGCTGTCCCGGCTGCCGCATGGTGAACTGCTGGGCGGCGCTGCTAAACAAACGAAACGGAAAAACAACGGAGGGTAAGAATGCCGAAAAAACCCGAGACAAAAGTATATAAGGAGCATCCCTCGGTCGACCAGCGCATCACGGACACGCTGCGAGAGAACTATATGCCGTACGCGATGAGCGTCATCGTGTCGCGCGCGATCCCGGAGATCGACGGCTTCAAGCCGTCGCACCGCAAGCTGCTGTACACCATGTATAAGATGGGGCTGCTGAACGGCAACCGCACCAAGTCCGCGAACATCGTCGGCTCGACCATGAAGCTCAACCCGCACGGCGATGCAGCGATCTACGAGGCAATGGTGCGCCTGACGCGCGGCAACGAGGCGCTGCTGACCCCGTTCGTGGACTCGAAGGGCAACTTCGGCAAGGTGTATTCGCGCGACATGGCGTACGCCGCGCCGCGTTACACCGAGGCCAAGTTGGATGCGTTCTGCGCCGAGCTGTTCCGCGACATCGACACGGACGCGGTCGATTTTATGGACAACTACGACGGCACGATGAAGGAGCCGGTGCTGCTGCCGACCACCTTCCCGAACATCCTCGTGTCCGCGAACACGGGCATCGCGGTCGGCATGGCGTCCAACTTCTGCGGCTTCAACCTCGGCGAGGTGTGCCGCACCACGATCGAATATATCAAAAACCCGGAACATGATTTGATTTCGACCATGCCCGCGCCGGACTTTTCGACCGGCGGCGAGCTGATTTACGACGAGGCCGAGATGCGCGCGATCTACGAGACCGGCCGCGGCTCGTTCAAGGTGCGCGCCAAATGGGCGTACAGCAAAAAGGAAAACCTCATCGAGATCACCGAGATCCCGTACACGACCACGATCGAAGCGATCATCGACAAGATCGCCGAGCTGGTCAAGTCCGGCAAGGTGCGCGAGATCGCGGACGTGCGCGACGAGACCGACCTTTCCGGCCTCAAGATCGCGATCGACCTCAAGCGCGGCACCGACCCGGATAAGCTGATGGCGAAGCTGATGAAGATGACGCCGCTGATGGACAGCTTTTCCTGCAATTTCAATGTGCTGATCGGCGGTATGCCGCGCGTACTCGGCGTGCGCGAGCTGCTGGACGAGTGGACGGCCTGGCGCACGGAATGCGTGCGCCGCCGCGTGTTCTTCGACCTGAACAAGAAGAAGGACAAGCTGCATCTGCTGCACGGTTTGCGCAAGATCCTGCTGGATATTGACAAGGCGATCCGGATCATCCGCGAGACCGAGGAGGACGCCGAGGTCATCCCCAACCTGATGATCGGGTTCGGGATCGACGAGATTCAGGCCGAATTCATTGCGGATATCCGCCTGCGCAACATCAACAAGGAATATATCCTCAAACGCACGCAGGAGACTGAAGCGCTTGAAAAGGAGATCGCAAAGCTCGAGGAGATCGTCAAATCCAAGGCGAAGATCCGGAACATCATCGTCAAGGAACTCGAGCAGGTCATCAAAAAGTACCCCTCTGAGCGCAAAACGCGCATCGTGACCGCGGAGGCGGTGACCGAATTTGACGAGGAAGACCACATCGAGGACTATCCGGTGCTGCTGTTCCTCACGCGCGAGGGCTATTTCAAGAAGATCACGCCGCAGTCATGGCGCATGTCGCAGGAGCACAAGCTCAAGGAGGGCGACGAGGTAGTTTGGGAGGCCGAGGCGACCAACAAGACAGAGATCATCTTTTTCACCAACATGCAGCAGGCGTACAAGGCGCGGCTGTATGACTTTGACGACTGCAAGGCGTCCGTATTGGGTGACTATCTGGCCTCCAAGCTGGGTATGGACGAGGACGAAGCACCGGTCTATGCGCTGCTGCCGGGCGACTACAAGGGCAACATGGTCATTGTGTTCCAGAACGGCAAGGCGGCGCGCTTTTCGCTCGAATCCTTTGAGACCAAGACCAACCGCCGCCGCCTGACGGGCGCGTACTCGGGCAAGTCGCCCGCGATCGCGTTCTTCCATCCGGTGGACGAGGAGAGCGAGATCACCATGTTCTCGACCGCGAACCGCGCGCTGACCTTCCGCGCGAACATGCTGGACATCAAGGCCAGCCGCTCGACGCAGGGCGTGCAGACGATGGTGCTGCGCGGCAAGCACACGATCACGCGCGCCTGCCGCATGGAGGAGGCGGGGCTGTCCGACAACGGGCGTTACCGCTGCCGCAGCATCCCGTCCATTGGCGCGCTGCTGACCGACGACGATCTGCCGGAGAAGCAGATGAAGCTGGAATAAGTGAGTGCCTGACGCGGATAATGCGTGTGTCAGTTCACAACTGGCAGGGGATTTCGCCGCCTGCGGGCGGCGGGAACGGTGCGGCTGTGCGCCGCGGGCACACAAGAGAAGGGGGAACCAGTTGGTTCCCCCTCCTCTTGTGAATCACCACCCCCTCCTTCAGGACGCGCTGCGCGCGTAAAAGTGTGTAACGCCAAACTTCCTGCCGCCCATTTCCAGAAAGCAACAAGAAGGGAGTTCGCCACCCCGTGGTGACGTTGTCGTATCCCTTTTCGTAGGGGCGCGCAGTGCGCGCCTGTTTACGGTGTGGCAATAGTTTCGCTTACCCTGTCCACGCAATTGGGTGGCAAAGAAAAAGTGGAACTTACTCCTGCGCGCGGAGCGCGCCCTAAAGGGAAAGGGGTTGATTGGCAAGAAGGGGAAAACCGCAGGTGTTCCCCTTCTTGTCCGCAGT
>USLE01000275.1 GCA_900555465.1 uncultured Butyricicoccus sp. | reverse complement strand
TACCGACATAGCGGTCAAGCGGCACATATTTGAGCGTTTCCGCCACTGGGCGGGAGGAGCCGACCGCCGCGCCCGCGGCGCGCGCCAAATCCTCGATCAGCTTCATGTTTTCCTTGCTGCCGATGCCCTGACCGGCCGAAACCACGCGCTCAGCCTGCGTGATCGGGGTGTCGATCGGGATGCCGACCGTAAAGTCGTGGCCGTCCTTCTGGAGCGCCGCGATCAGAGCCGCGACCTTTTCCTCCGCCGAGCCTTCCTTGAGGATCTGGCGCTTGCGCACGCCGGTGACCGGGGCGGGCTTTTTCGGCTGGCTGGACGAACCGCCTGCGCTCTTGGGCGGCTTGCCCAGGATGTTGGAGGAAATGACCACGCGCTGGATCTCGTTCGTGCCCTCGTAGATCGTGGTGATCTTGGCGTCGCGGTACATGCGCTCCACATCCATGCCCTTGAGGAAGCCGGTGCCGCCAAAAATCTGCAAAGCGTCGTTGGTGACCTCGAGCGCGATGTCGGACGCATACATCTTGGCCATTGCAGCCTCGGTGGCGTACGGCTCGTGCGCTTCCTTGAGCTCCGCCGCGGAGTAGACCAGCATACGTGCGCAGCGCAGCTTGGTCGCCATGTCCGCGATCTTGAACGAGATCGCCTGCTGGAAGCCGATCGGCTTGCCGAACTGGACGCGCTCCTTGGCGTAATCGACCGCCGCTTCGTATGCGCCCTGCGCGATGCCGAGCGCCTGCGACGCGATGCCGATACGGCCGCCGTCCAGCGTCGCCATCGCGATCTTGAAGCCCTGGCCTTCCTTGCCGAGCAGGTTTTCCTTGGGCACCTTGACGTCGTTGAAGATCAGCTCCGCGGTGGACGAGGAGCGGATTCCCATTTTGTCGTAATGGTCGCCGAAGGTGAAGCCCTCCCAGCCTTTTTCGACGATAAAGGCCGAGATGCCGCGCGTGCCGATATCCGGCGTGGTGACCGCGAATACCACATAGGTATCCGCCTTGGGGGCGTTGGTGATAAAGATCTTGCCGCCGTTGAGCAGGTAGTAGTCGCCCTTGTCAATGGCGGTGGTCTCGGTGCCGCCTGCATCCGAACCGGCGTTGGGCTCGGTCAGACCGAACGCGCCGATCTTTTCGCCCTTTGCCAGCGGGACGAGGTATTTCTGCTTCTGTTCCTCGGTGCCAAATGCGAAAATCGGCCACGAGCCGAGCGACACATGGGCGGACAGGATAACGCCCGTGCCGCCGTCCACGCGCGAGAGCTCCTCCACGGCGATCGCGTAGCTCAGCACATCCAGCCCGGCGCCGCCATATTCTTTCGGGTAGGGCAGCCCCATATAGCCGAGCTCGCCCATTTCCTTGACCGCTTCCGCGGGGAAGCCGTTTTCCTTGTCCATGAGGAAAGCCTGCGGCTTTACCTCGCTCTCCGCAAAAGCGCGGATCTCAGCGCGCAGCTTTTCGTGCACATCGGTGGTTCGGAACAACATGGGGAAACCTCCTTCATTGGCAGTAAAGTGAATTTGTATCAAATGAGATTTATTATTTTTACTTGTTGCCTAAAGGTTACCATATCGGTATTCTTTTAGTCAACTGCGATTTGCACAAATTTCACAACTTAATTTTGTATATTTAAAAACAATTATGCGATATGTACAATTAAAATGGACCGGGTTTTATTGGATGATCAAAAAGCATATATTTTATGATGCGGCGCAGAAGATGGAGGGCGATCCTTTGGAATTCCTGCGCCCAAAGATTTTCTGGTGCGCGCCATTATGTGAGTTTATCACGGAAATCCGCGTTCCGGCCGGATATACTAATATCATCAAACAAATGAAAGGAGCTGCCATGATGGCTGTTATTCAAATACAGGCGGATCGGTTTCGCGAGATGACAAATCAGGAGACGCCGGTGCTGGTCGAGTTTTGGGCACCGTGGTGCACCTACTGCCGCCGCATCAGCGCGGCTTACGAAAAAGTTGCAGAACAGAACGAGGGAAAGCTCGCGGTTGCAAAGGTCAATATCGATGATGCGCCGCAGATCGCAGAGCAGGAGCAGATCGAGCTCGTGCCGACCCTTGTGCTCTATCAGAACGGCGAGGCGCTCGGTTCGGTCGTGGCGCCGGAGTCCAAGGCAAAAATCGATGCGTTTATCGCTGAAACCCTGCCCTGACCGACGTTTGACAGGCGGTTGCAGCAAGGCGGAAAGAAGGAATGGATATGGAACATATTTATGATATGATCGTGATCGGCGGCGGGCCGGGCGGCTATACCGCCGCACTGTATGCCACCCGCGCCGGGCTGGATACGCTCGTGCTGGAGAAACTGTCTGCGGGCGGCCAGATGGCGCAGACTACCCAGATCGACAACTATCCCGGCTTTGACGAGGGCATTGACGGCTTTGCGCTGGGCGAAAAGATGCAGGCAGGCGCCGAGCGCTTCGGCGCAAAAACCGAGCTGGCCGAAGTGCGGGCGGTCCATCTGACGGAGCAGCCGAGGCGCGTGGAAACCAGCGAGGGGACCTTTCTCGCCAGAACCGTCGTAATTGCGACCGGCGCAGGACATCGTCCGCTTGGTATTGAGCGGGAAGCGCAGCTGACCGGTCAGGGCGTGGCTTACTGCGCGGCCTGCGACGGCATGTTCTTCCGCGGCAAAACGGTTGCAGTTGTCGGTGGTGGCAATTCGGCGGCAGCCGACGCGTTGCTCCTGTCCCGCATCTGCAAAAAGGTGATCCTGATCCACCGCCGGGACAGCCTGCGCGCAACCAAAATCTACCATGACCCGTTGATGCAGGCGGATAATATCGAATTCCGGTGGAACAGCACGGTGGATCAGCTGCTGGGCGACAGCCGCCTGTCCGGTGTGCGCCTGCGGGACACGAAAACCAGAGAAATAACCGACCTCGCGGTCGACGGGTTGTTTATCAGCATCGGCCGATCGCCCGAGACCTCTCTGTTT